>NZ_JBHXJG010000150.1:0-17737 GCF_042723425.1 Streptomyces sp. NPDC058375
GCCCGCCGCTGGTCAGGCGGCGGGCGGCGGTGGTCCGGCGTAGATCAGCTGGTGAGGGCGCGGGCCCGGACGAAGACGTCGAGGACCGCCAGGCAGAGCGGGACCAGCGAGAGCAGCACCACGCTCTCGGTCAGGTCGAGGAGGCGGCCCCAGAACGGCGAGAGCCCCTTGCGCGGGATGACCAGGCCGATCGCGGTGAGCAGGGCGGCTCCGGCGGCGACGGCGGCGGAGAGCCAGATCGTACGGATGTCCAGGGCGCCGCGGTCGCCGTAGCGGACCAGCTCGTACAGCAGGTCGGTCGGTGGGTTCAGGGAGAGGCCGAGGACGAGGAGCCCGATGGCCCCGATGCCGGCCACGAGGACGCAGGCGACCTGCGAGGTGTAGCGGAAGAGGCGGGCGCGCAGCAGCATGGCGAGGCCCGCGGTCAGGGCGAGGACCTGGCCCCAGATGTTGTCGGAGAAGCCGAGGACGGCGGCCGAGCCGACGACCACGGCCGCGCAGCCGCCGACGAGTCCGAGGAGCATCTCGTGGCCGCGGCGGGCCTGGGCGGCGATGCGGTCGGCGTCGACGGGCTCCGGGTCGCCTTCGGGGGTGTCCGGGTCGTTGTCGTCGTAGCCGGCCGGAGCGGTGCGCGGCGAGGCGTAGCCGATGGGCAGGCGCGCGAAGCGTGCGGAGAGGCCGGGGAGGAAGGCGACCAGGCCGAGCGCGACCGGAGCGCAGACGGCGGCGGTCTCGGTGGCGGAGGCCTCGGTGAGGATCGCGACGAAGGTGGCCAGCGTGCCGACGGTGGCCAGGAAGGTGGTCGCGACGAAGGGCGCGTCGCCGCTGGGGGTCAGGGCGACCAGGACGACCGAGGCGACCAGCACGGCGACGCAGCCGAGCAGGAACTGCAGCCGGCCCGGTCCCTGCCCGGCGTCCGGGCCGATGATTCCGGAGCCGGCGATGAGGACGAGCGGGAGGGCGCCGAGGCCGAGGGCGACGGCGGTGGAGCGGTCGCCGTAGACCCGGGCGCGTACGCCGGCGAAGGCGGTGAGGAGCAGTCCGGCGGATCCCGCGATGATGCCGGGCAGGCTGTGCATGTCGTGGCGCACCGGGTCGGC
Organism: Streptomyces sp. NPDC058375; assembly: GCF_042723425.1. Taxonomy (NCBI): domain Bacteria; kingdom Bacillati; phylum Actinomycetota; class Actinomycetes; order Kitasatosporales; family Streptomycetaceae; genus Streptomyces; species Streptomyces sp. NPDC058375. The sequence goes on from NZ_JBHXJG010000150.1 coordinate 1,101, forward strand.
GAACCAGATCACGAAGGCCATGAGGACGAGCAGCAGGACGCCGCCGACCAGGCCGGCGCCGCGCAGGAGTTCGTCGCTCCACAGGTGGCGGTCGCGGGTGACGGCGGAGGCGACGGCGTCGGAGACGTCGTCGAAGACCGCGGGCGGCAGCGACTGGCCGAAGGGACGCAGGCTGAGGATCTCGCCGTCGAGGACCTGCTGGGCGCCGAGGGTGCGGGCGCCGTCCAGAACCGTTCCGTCGCGGCGTACGAGGTGGTAGCCGGTGGGTGTTCCGGCGGCCTGGGTCTGGCCCGTGAGACGCAGGATCTCGGGGTAGACGTCGGCGACGGCGATGTCCTCGGGCAGGGCGACGTCGATCCGGCTGTCGGGTGCCACGACGGTGACGCGGCAAAAGCCCGTCGCTGCGGTCGTACTCACGTGTCTGGTCCCCCTGATTCGCGGTTGCGCACGGTGCGCGCGCCACCCTACCGGGAGGGGGCCGGGCACCCTGCAAGTAGGATCGCCGTCGCGCGGACGGAAGTTGTGCGCGCACGCAGCCACGGGGGCGTCGGTGCGGATCAAGACCGGCTTTCCGCCCGTCCGTATCGAGGGATTGATGTTCCGGTGAGCCAGATCGTCGTGAAACGACCTCCGCGGTCCCTGCCGCCGGAAGTACCGGCGGACGAGTTGACGTTGGAGCCGCCTCCGGAGCTGCCGCGCGGGCAGCAGGAGGGCATGCTGATGCAGATCCTGCCGGTGCTCGGCATGGGTTCGTCGGTGGTCTTCTTCTTCTCGCCGCAGGCTCCTCCGTTCATGCGGATCATGGGCGTTCTGATGCTCGTCTCGACGGTCGGCATGGTGGTTGCCCAGCTTGTCCGGTATCGCCGCGGTACGCAGGGGCAAATGGCAGATGTCCGCCGCGACTACCTCAAGTACCTGGCGCAGACGCGGCGCACGGTCCGGCGGACGGCGCGCAAGCAGCGCGATGTGCAGCTGTATCTGCATCCGTCGCCGGAGCAGTTGTGGTCGGTGGTGGCGGAGGGCTCGCGGCTGTGGGAGCGGCGCGTGGGCGACAAGGACTTCGCGCAGGTGCGGATCGGTCTCGGCGCGCAGCAGCTGTCGACGCCGCTGGTCGCCCCGGAGACCGCGCCGGTGGACGAGCTGGAGCCGATGTGCGCCGGTGCGATGCAGAAGTTCCTGGCGGTGCACGGGTCGTTGGACGGGCTGCCGATGGCGGTCTCGATGCGCGCCTTCTACCACGTGACGGTCTCCGGTCATCCGGAGGCGGCGCAGTCCACGGCGCGTTCGATGGTGGCGCAGCTGGTGACGCTGCACTCCCCCGAGGACCTGCTGGTCACGGTGGTGGCGGCCCCGAACGCGGTGGAGCGCTGGGACTGGACGAAGTGGCTGCCGCACGCGCAGGCGCCGGGCGAGATCGACGGAGCCGGTACGAAGCGGCTGTTCGGCGACGACCTCGGTGAGCTGGAGCAGCTGCTGGCGAGCCGTCTGGAGGGCCGGCCGCGGTTCGGGCGGGAGACTCAGCCGGTGCTGGACCAGCCGCATGTCGTGGTGGTCCTGGACGGCGGGATGGTGCCGCCGGACTCGCTGTTCGCGGCGGCCGAGGGGCTGCAGGGCGTGACCATCGTCGAGGTGGTCTCCGGGGATCTGGACGAGCAGCGCGGCGGTCTGTCGGTGGTGGTGCGGCCGGGGCTGCTGCGTCTGGAGTCGGGTGCGGGTCTGGCGTACGAGGGGGTGCCGGACACGATGTCGCTGGCGGCCGCCGAGGCGCTGGCCAGGCAGTTGGCGCCGCTGCGGACGGGCGGGGGCGACGACGACGAGCCGCTGCTGGCGAACCTCGACTTCACGGATCTGCTGAATCTGGGCGACGCCGGTTCGGTCGATGTGACGCGTACCTGGCGGCCCCGGTCGGTGTCGGAGCGGCTGCGGGTGCCGATCGGGGTCGGCGAGGGCGGAGCGCCGGTGATGCTGGACCTCAAGGAGGCCGCGCAGGAGGGCATGGGGCCGCACGGGCTGTGTGTCGGCGCGACGGGTTCCGGCAAGTCGGAGCTGCTGCGGACGCTGGTGCTGGGTCTCGCGGTGACGCACTCGTCGGAGACGCTGAACTTCGTGCTCGCGGACTTCAAGGGCGGTGCGACGTTCGCCGGGATGTCGCAGATGCCGCACGTGGCGGCGGTGATCACGAACCTGGCGGACGACCTGACGCTGGTGGACCGGATGGGCGACGCGATCCGCGGTGAGCTCCAGCGGCGGCAGGAGCTGCTGCGGTCGGCGGGCAACTACGCCAACATCCACGACTACGAGAAGGCGCGGGCGGCGGGCGCGGCGCTGGAGCCGCTGGCCTCGCTGGTGCTGGTGATCGACGAGTTCTCCGAACTCCTCACCGCCAAGCCGGACTTCATCGACATGTTCATCCAGATCGGCCGGATCGGCCGTTCGCTGGGGGTGCATCTGCTGCTGGCCTCGCAGCGTCTGGAGGAGGGCAAGCTGCGCGGTCTGGACACGTATCTGTCGTACCGGATCGGTCTGCGGACCTTCTCGGCGTCGGAGTCGCGTACGGCGCTGGGTGTGCCGGACGCGTACCACCTGCCGTCGGTGCCGGGTTCCGGATATCTCAAGTTCGGTACGGACGAGATGACCCGCTTCAAGGCGGCGTACGTGTCGGGGACGTACCGCACGGGTGGTACGGATCTGTCGGTGGGGCAGCTGTCGGTCGACCGGCGGCCCGCGGTGTTCTCGGCCGCGCCGGTCCCGGTGGTGTACCGGACGCCGGATCCCGAGCTGCTGGCCGCGGAGGCGGCGCGGGCGCAGGCGGAGGACGAGGCGCTGGCGGACACGGTGCTCGATGTGATCGTGCGGCGGCTGGAGGGTCAGGGGGTGCCGGCGCATCAGGTGTGGCTGCCGCCGCTGGACCGGGCGCCGACGATGGACCAGTTGCTGCCGGGGCTCGCGCCGACGGCGGACCGCGGGTTCACCTCGACCGAGTACACGCGTCCGGGCGGGCTGGTCGTGCCGCTGGGCCTGATCGACAAGCCGTTCGAGCAACGGCGTGAGGTGCTGTACCGGGACTTCTCCGGTGCGGCCGGTCATCTGCTGATCGTGGGCGGTCCGCAGTCCGGCAAGTCGACGCTGGCGCGTGCGCTGATCTCGTCGTTCGCGCTCACCCACACCCCGGAGGAGGTGCAGTTCTACGGGCTGGACTTCGGTGGTGGCGGCATGGTCTCGCTGGAGGGGCTGCCGCATGTCGGCGGAATGGCCTCGCGGCTGGATCCCGAGCGGGTGCGGCGTACGGTCGCCGAGGTCGCGGGGATCCTGAACCGGCGCGAGGAGTTCTTCCGCGCCAACTCCATCGACTCCATGAACACCTACCGGCGCAGGCGGGCCCGTGGTGAGCTGCCCGGTGAGGCGTGGGGCGACGTGTTCCTGGTCATCGACGGCTGGAGCGCGTTCCGGACCGAGTACGAGATGCTGGAAGAGGTCGTCACCGATCTCGCCGCGCGCGGCCTCGGGTACGGCATCCACCTGGTCACCACGGCGGCCCGGTACATGGAGATGCGGGCGGCGGTGAAGGACCAGATGCTGGGCCGGCTCGAGCTGCGTCTCGGTGACACCATGGACTCCGAGTTCGACCGCAAGGTCGCGGCGAACGTCCCCGCGGGGGTGCCGGGCCGCGGTCAGGTGCCGGAGAAGCTGCACTTCATGGGTGCGCTGCCGCGTATCGACTCGGTCAGCGACGCGGCGGACCTGTCGGAGGGCACGGAGGCGTTCGTCGCCACGGTGCAGGCCGCCTGGTCGGGCCCGTCGGCGCCGGCCGTACGGCTGCTGCCGCGCATGCTGGGCGCGGACCGGCTGCCGAAGGGGTTCGAGTTCCCGGAGCGGGGCATCGCGATCGGCATCGACGAGACGGCGCTGGAGCCGGTGTTCGTCGACTTCGAGACGGACCCGTTCTTCCTGATCTTCGGCGACAGCGAGTCGGGGAAGACGAACCTGCTGCGGCTGATCGCCAAGCAGATCGCGGAGCGCTACTCCCCCGACGAGGCCAAGCTGGTCGTCGGCGACTACCGCCGGGCGTTGCTGGGCGCGCTGCCGGAGCAGCATCTGCTGGAGTACGCGCCGATGGCGAGCTCGATGGAGATGCACATGGAGGCACTGGCCGGGGTGTTCTCCCGGCGGCAGCCGCCGACGGACGTGACGCCGCAGCAGCTGCGCGACCGCAGCTGGTGGACCGGTCCGCAGATCTTCATCATCGTGGACGACTACGACCTGGTGGCGACGAACGCGGGCAACCCGCTGGCGGCGCTCTCGGAGTACCTGCCGTTCGCCCGGGACACCGGGGTGCGGTTCATCATCGCGCGCAGCTCGGCGGGTGCGTCGCGCGCGATGTACGAGGGGTTCATGCAGCGCATCAAGGAGCTCGGCGCACAGGGTGTGGTGCTCTCCGGCGATCCGGGCGAAGGCGACCTGATCGGCTCGGTGCGCGGCCACGCGATGCCGCCGGGGCGCGGGTACTTCGCCTCGCGGCGGCGCGGGGCGCCGATGGTGCAGATCGGGCGGCTTCCGGAACGGCACTGAGACAGGATCGAGACCGGGGGCCGTACATCGAAGCGATGTACTGGTGCCCGGAGGATGATCCATCGGTGCGTAAGAAGGCCGTACCGGCCGTGACCGGCGGTTAAGCGGAAGGGGATGGTAATGGGTTTCGACGAGGAGTGGGCGCAGCTGCGGGCCGAGGCCACGCAGCGGCAGGCGACGAGCACGCAGCTCAACGGGATTCCCGACGATTCCGGTCCCGGTCTCGGAAACAACGTCCTGGCTTCGACGCCGCAGGAGAAGGCGGCGGCGTCCAGAACGATCCAGGATGAGCTGTTGGGCAGTACCTCCGACGCCGCGAACAAGGCGGACGAATCATCGAAGGCGGCGGCCAAGGAGTTCGCCGACTGGGCCACGGGGCCGGCCATCAAGAAGCTGGACGAGACCTGGGACAAGCAGGTGAAGACCTTGATGAACCGGCTCCAGACCGAGAGGGACGGTCTGAGCGGGACGGCGAAGAACTTCGCCGGGATCGAACTGGATGTCAGGTCCCAGTTCAGTCCGCTCATATCCCGGTACGGCGCGGGGACGTCGGTGGGCGACGGAAAACCGTAGGTCTCAGGGCCCGCGATGGCGGCTTCCTCTCCGCCTTCACCTCCCGGTACGCGCAAGACGAAAGGTCCCCCTCCATGGAACGAACACGGCTCCGGCGCGGCGGCACGCTGAGTGTGCTGCTCGTGGCGGCTCTGCTGACCGGTTGCCAGCAGGACGGCGGCGACGGTGCGTCCGGTACGGCGGCGGACGGGACCGTGAGCGTGTCCTCTCTGCGGGCGGCGGCCGACGAGGTCGGGCCGGACGGAGCGGACGCGTGTCCTCTGCCGTACGACGTAGCCGAGGCGGCGAAGAAGGCCGGACTACCCGGTGAGGCCGGCGACGGCGCCGCTCCCGGCGACGACTCCGACGATCCCGCTGTCACCGCCGAGAGCGGGAGGGATGCAGAGGGACCGGGAGGCTTCGCGGCCAATCCCGGAGCGCTGGTCAGCTGCCTGTTTCACGTGGGCGACCAGACCCTCGGAATCCACACGATCGCTACGGAATCGAAGTCGGCCGAGAACCTGCTGGCACCAATGATCATGACTGCGGGCAGGCTCTCGTCCGATGATCTGGCGTCGTATCTGCAACGGACGGGAGCGGGTGCGCCGGGTGAGGCGGTGGCCACCGAGAACGGCGGCTGCGTGACCGTACGGGTGAAGCCGGCCGACGACGGTGACGCCTCGCTGGTGGTGACGGCCGGCCAAGGCGACAACGCCGGGCCCGGCCGCGAGAAGCTCACCGCCCTCGCGTCGGCGCTGCACGCTCAGCTCGGCTGAACGACCGCCGCCATCGGACGGCCCGGTTACCGCCGTCCGTACGCTTCGACGAACACCGCATCAAGGGGGAGAGATGCTCAGGCGGTGTCGTCACCTACGACTACTCGCAGCTCACGGACGCCGAGCGCGCGGCGACCCGGCACGACCCTGACTACGCGGCGACCATCCGCACGTCCGTGGCGTCTGGTCGAAGGCGCTCGACGACTGCGTCAAGGCGGTGGACGACGCGGACCGGGGAGTGAAGATCGCGCTGGAGGCCGTCACCAAGGACGGGTACGGCGACAAGAACGACAACACGCTCGGCATCGGCTTCAACGCGCACGCGAAGGGTGACGTCGAGGACGACCGCGGAGTGCCGCTGACCCGGGGGCGTAAGGACCCGCGACGCGTGGACTTCCTCAAAAGCGCGGCGGGCACACCCTTGGACGGTTCCCGCTCTCTCTCCTGACGGGCGCCCGGGAGGCGGGTGGCGGGGATAATCTTCAACGGGGCGACGAGCAAGCTCCCGCAGCGCGAGAGAGAGGCAACTGATGGGCACCCAGCAGGAGAAGGACGAGCTGTACGCACTCGACATCTCGGGGGTGGAGTGGCTGAGCGCCCCCGGGACGGAGGAGGCGGAGGAGCGGGTGGAGATCGCTCATCTGCCGGGTGGAGCCGTGGCTATGCGGTCCTCGCTGGACCCCGACACCGTACTGCGCTACACGGAGGCCGAGTGGACCGCCTTCGTGCTGGGGGCGCGGGACGGGGAGTTCGACCTGAAGTAGCCGGTACGGCACGCGAGAGGGGCACGCTCACGGTGGAGCGTGCCCCTCTCTGCCGTCCGCACGCGGTGCGGAGGGTGGTTCAGAACGCCTCGGTGAACAGCCGCGAGGACTTGACGTCCGTGGAACGGTAGCTGTCCTTGCCGTTCTCGATGATCTTGGCGACGACTTCCAGGCGCTGGTGCATGTCGTCGGCACGCTTCTTGTACTTACCCTGGAGGATGACGTACTCGGCGTGCGCCTCACCGTCCCAGGTGCCGGTGACGACCTTGAGGGCGGCGTCCATCTCGTTCAGGTCGTGGGTGATGTTCTTCGAGACCTGGCGGATGCGGTTCGCCATCTCCTGGACGCTTGAGTAACTGACCTTGGTGTTGCTCGGATCCCCGGCCATCGGTGTTCTCCCGTGTGTGCGGTGGTGTGTGTGGTGGGACGGCTCAGATGCCGTTGAGTGCGGAGCTGTTCTTGGCCTTGTTGAACGCCGCGTAGACCTCTTCGTCATTGGCGTTGCTGAGGTTCTTGGTCTGGCCCACGGCGTCCATGAGCACCTGGAGAAGGCGCCGGATGACGTCGTGGTCCTCGTTGACCTTGATCTGCGCGGACGCGAATCCCGCGGCTCCGACACCCGTCCAGCCCGCGCCGGCGGTGGCGAGGATGTCGGCGAGTTCCCGGGACTGCCGGGACACGGCGTTGGCCGTCTCGATGATCTTGTTCTTCGCCTGGATGATCTTGTCGTCGGCCAGTCCGAAGTTGGCCGAGGGGTTGGGCGTGGTCATCCGAGGTCCTCTCTCTCGCTTTCCGGGCCTGCCCGCGCGACGCGGACAGGTTCTCTGTCCCCCGTGTGATCCGGATCAGGAGTGGGGTTCAGGCAGGTCCCTGAGGTGCGCGGTGGTGTTCCCACGCCCCGGACATCGGACTCGGCCACTTCTCGTTCCCCCATCACACACGTGAAGTCTGCTACCACCCTAGCCACTTCGTCATCCGACCCCAACTGCGCTTTATCGGGAGAGAGCTACCTCACCCGTCGTCCCTCTCAGCGCAAACCGCGTCGTCGCCGGACATCGCGGACGACCGTCGCGGTGCCCGCCACGACGGAGACGAGGACGGCCGCGAGGGCGAGCGCGTAGGTGGCGTAGCGCTCGCTGCGCTCCTGCGACGTCTCGGACATGGCCAGGTGGGCGGGCTCGGGGGCCGGGGCCTTGGGCATGGGCGGGTCGGGCTTGGGTGCGGGCTGCGGGATGTCGTCCTTGTCGCCCGCGAGGGCGCGGACCGGGTCGACGACGCCCCATCCGACGAACGGGTCGTGGCCGGTGATGGAGCGTTCGGCGGTCTGCTCGATCCGCGCGATGATCTCGGCGGGCTTCCAGGTCGGGTACTTGGCGACGAGGAGGGCGGCCACTCCGGCGACGTACGGGGCGGAGAAGCTGGTGCCGTTGTCGCTGCACTGTCCGAACCCCGGCACGGTGGAGACGATGTCGACGCCCGGTGCGGCGACTCCGACGAACTCGCCGGACTGCGAGAAGGCGGCCCGCTCGTTGTTGCGGTCGGAGGAGGCTACGGCGAGGACTCCGTCGAAGGCCGCCGGGTAGGTGTCCTTCTGCTTGCCGTCGATGCCGTCGTTGCCCGCCGACGCGACGACCACGATGCCCGCCCCGACCGCCCGTGCCACCGCCCTGCCGAGGGCCGAGTCGGCGGTCAGCGGTTTGGTGGTGTCCTGCGAGATGTTGATGACATCGGCCTTCTTGGCGATCGCGTGGTCGATCGCGGTGGCCATGGTGGTGTCCTTGCCGCTGTTCTTCTCGTCGTTCTGCCGGATCGGGATGATGGTGGCCTCGGGAGCCAGGCCGACGAATCCGGTGCCCTTGGCGGGGCGTGCGGCGATGATGCCGGCGACCTTCGTACCGTGCCCGATCGTGTCGCCGGTGCCGTCCGCCTTGCCGCCCTTGAGGAGGTTGCGTCCGGCACGCGTGTCGACGGCCGGCTTGAGCTGCGGATTGGCGTTGTCGACGCCGGTGTCGATGACCGCGACCCGGACGCCCTTGCCCTTGGTGTCCTGCCACAGCTCGTCGAGCAGGACGCGCTGGAGCGACCAGGGCCGTCCCTCGAACTGCTCCTTCATCGGGAAGGAGCACTCGCCGGTGCCGTCGATCCCGAGGCCCGCGGCGCCGGGGCCTTCGGCGGCGTAGGCGGCGTGCGGCACGGCCAGGACCGCCAGTGCGGCGGCCGCCACCACCGGGAGCCGTGCGGTCATCCGGTCCAACATCTGTTCCTCTCCCCCGAGTTGTACGGTATCGCGCGTCCGGCTCGTCGGCCGGTCAGGAGCCCTGCGGCTGGCGGGCGCTGTTGGTGTCGAGCCGCGGCCCCTTGGACAGCCAGTCCGACCACTCGATCGGGACGAGCGCGGGTGTCACCTTCTCGTAGCCGAGGCGGATCTGGGCCTGGCTGGGCTCGGGCCGGCCGTCCTGGGTCTTCTGGCCTCCGGTGCCGATGTCGGAGCGCTCGGCGTCGCTGTCGCCGTTGGCCTGTACGGCGTACCGCAGTCCGGTGTCGGTGATCAGGAACAGTGAGCCGTCCGGCCGCGTCTGGCCGGTCCGCATCTGCGTGTAGAGGAGACCACTGCCCGGGGTGACGTAGGTGCTGGTGCCGCCGGCGTTGATGTCGGCCGGGTAGGAGGTGCCGGCCCAGGTGGTCAGCGTGGTGCGGCCGCGCTCGTCGACCTTGGTGAGCACGTTGCAGATGGTGTCCCGACTGCCTTCGCCACCGGCCGAGTTGACCTGGGTCGCCTTCCGCTCCGGCCAGCGCGCGCCCTGCCCGGCGAACGTCGAGCCGTCCGGTACGAAGTCCTGGAGGCCGACCGCGCGGGCCTCGCTGTTGAGGTTCAGCTCGGCGGTCTGCGGCGAGTTGATGAGCAGCCAGGCGGTGAACTCGGAGATCGGCTGGACCTTGCGCTCCAGGACCACGTAGTGCTGGGTGCCTTCTCCGGTACGGGTCTTGAGCACCATGCCGATCTTGTTCTCCTCGGCGGAGAGCTGTCCTTGGACGCCGGCCGGCGCGCCGATGTCACCGGGGATCTGCGGGAAGGCCACCGGGGTGCCTTCGTGGAGGGTCGCGAGCCAGTCGTCGGTGACGGACTGCGGCGTGCGGCTGCCGACGAGCGCGTTGGTGAGGATGCCGTTGTCGTCGGCGGTCTCGTTCACCAGGTACTTGGTGCCGGTCGCGTCGACGAGGTAGCGGGCCTTGCCCTTCTGGCCCTGGACGTACAGCACCTGGCCGCCGCTGAGCTGCTTCTTGCCCTCGGTGAGCTTGTGGTCGCGGCCCGCGAAGACGAACGCCGCCTTCTGCACGGTGTTGCCCTTGCCGCCCGGCTGTACGCAGACGGCCCAGCGCTTGGCGGCGCCGGCGTCGGTCGACTCCGGCAGCCGGTCAGGCGCGTACGGAATGCCGAGGATCGGGCCGCGCGGCGGCTTGCCCGCGTCCAGGATGCTGTCGGCGACCTGGATGACGCCGAACTCCTGCGGTGTGAGCAGGAGGCGGGCCGAGGCGAGGTTGAGCACGGGGTGGAGGAGGTTCTTGCGGTCCTTGCCCTTGCCGGTCGGAAGCACCACGTAACGGGTGGTGGACTTCTTGCCGACGATCACCTTGGATCCGGCCTTGTCCCAGTCCTTGGGAGCGGTCGGCTTGAACATGCCCCAGGCGCCGAACCCCGCCAGCACCAGCGCACCGACGATCAGGCTGGGAACGACGGCGCGCAACGGCCGCGGAGCGCCTTCCTCGGTACCGGTGGCCGACGGTTGGAGGAATGCGGCGACCGTGCGCTTCTTCGCAAAGGTGTACGCGTTGAGCTCGTCCCGCCGTGATGCCATGACTCTGTCTGTCTCCCGTGTCTCCCCGCGCGGCCGGGAAGCGGGCGATGCCGTCGTTCCCGTGCCGGACCCCGGATGCCGGATCCTGCTGCCGGACCGGCCCCTACTATGCCTGCTGATGCCCGGCCGCGGTGGGCCGGGTAGGGTGATCCAGCCCCCAAGCCCCCGGCGGGGCAGGGGCGATCGGGTTGACTTGGGGCCTTACGAACGGGGGAATGCCGGAATGATGGCATCCGCAACGCGGACACGTCAGGCCGGGCGCAGGGCCTCCTCGGGGGCCCGGGGAGCAGGGGGGCCACTGGCGGGACGCCGGGGTTCCGGCTCCGCCGCCCGGGGCCCGTCGGGCACTCGTGGCGGGACCGGCACCGGGGCCGCCCCACGGCTGGACGGACGTGCCGGACAGTTCGGCCTGTTCCGATTGCAACAGCTCGTACTCATCGAAATCGCCGCCGGTCTGCTGCTCGCCGCCTGGGTGATCGATCCGCTGCTGCTCGCCCCGGCCGGGGTGGTCGCGGCGGTACTGGTGCTGCTGGCCGTGGTCCGCCGACACCGCCGGTCGCTGCCGGAGTGGCTGAGCACCGTCATCGCGCTGCGGGCCCGTACCCGCCGGGCGGCCTCGTTGATACTGCCCCCGGACACCGAGCCGGGGCTCGCGCCGGCCGTCGAGTGCGATCCGGCGCTGCGCACGCGGTCCTTCAGCGACGGCGACCGGCGGCCGGTCGGGATCATCGGCGACGGCACGTTCGTCACGACGGTCGTGCAGGTCGAGTCGGACGCCACCGCCCTGCGGCCCGACCGCTCGGCCCAGCCGCTGCCGTTGACGCTGATCCGGGACGTGCTGGAGGTCGACGGCATCCGGCTGGAGTCCGCACAGGTCGTCCAGCACACCCAGCCCGCTCCCGCCCCGCACCTCCCGCCGCAGTCCGTCGCGGCGCGCAACTACGCGCCGTTGCAGGCCCAGACCGGTTCCCCCGCGCTGCGGATCACCTGGATCGCCCTGAAGGTCGACCCGGAGCTGTGCCCGGAGGCCGTGGCGGCGCGCGGCGGCGGCATCGTCGGCGCCCAGAAGTGCGCGGTACGGGTGGCGGACCAGCTGGCGAGCCGGCTCACCGGCGCGGGGTTCCGGGCGACGGTGCTCACCGAGCAGGAGCTGACGTCCGCCATCGCCACGTCGGCCTGCGTCAGCCCGATGGCGATGACGCACGCCAGCCGCGCCGAGACGCCGGGCCGGCGGACCCGGGAGACGGCGCGCACCTGGCGCTGCGACGACCGGCGGCACACCACCTACTGGGTGGCGCGCTGGCCGCAGTTGGGCGGCGGCGGTGCGTCGATGCCGCAGCTCGTGGCACTGCTCACCTCGCTCCCGGCGCTGGCCACCACGTTCAGCCTGACGCTCGCGCCGGGCAACCGCTCCGAGGTCTCGGTCACCGGCCATGTCCGGATCACCGGCCGCAGCGACGAGGAACTCGTCGCCGCGCGCCATGAGTTGGAGCGCACCGCACGCGGCGTGAAGACGTCCCTGGTGCGGCTGGACCGCGAACAGCTGCCCGGCGTCCTCGCCACGCTGCCGCTGGGCGGAACCCGCTGATGCCGGCGGCGAAGAAGACGGCGAAGACGGCCGCGACAGTGAACGAGACCGTGAAGACGGCGAAGAAGCGCACGGCCATGGTCACCGGGACGTACGGGAGCAGGTACTGATGTCCACTCCGACGAGGCCCACCCGGCCGGGCGGCCCCGCCCGGCGCGGATTCGGGCTGATCGGCCCCCGCCGCGGCCGTCACGCGGTCTCCCTCGACGAGCTGGCCTCGCTGGGACTGCCGGTGGGCGACGACGGCACGGTGATCGGGGTCGACGCCGAGGGCCGCCCCGCCGTTCTCGGCATCAACCGGCCCACCCCGTACGAGGTCACTCTGATCGGCGGCATCTGGACCGCGCAGGTCCTGGCGCTGCGCGCCGCCGCGACCGGGGCCCGGATCGCGGTGGAGACGGGCCGGGGCCAGGCCTGGACCTCGCTCGCGCAGGCGGCGGGCGGCGGGCAGCCGTGCATCTCGCTGCACGACGTCGGCCGGGTGCCGCCGCAGGGCGCTTCCGCCGGTTCGCCGGTGGTGGTGGTGCGCGACTGCGGGATGCGGCCGCCGCGCGGCCGGGTGGTCTCGGGGCCGTGGCAGTCCGTGGTGACGCTGCTCCCCTATCTCAGCCCGGTGGCTCCGCGGCTGATGAAGAAGTCGGCGCTGGTCGGCATCCAGCGGGTCTCTCCGGACGAGGCGGCGCAGATCGGCCGGATCATGAACCTCTCGCCGGCCGAGGCCCAGGCGCTGTCCACCCTGGCCGACGGCGTCACCCTGTGGTGCTCGGACCGGGACCGCCAGTTCGTGATGACCCAGGCCACGGACGCCGAATCCGGGCTGCTGGGCGCCGCGCGCCGGATGGACTGAGTGGTCCCGGGCCTCCGCTCCGGCCCGGAGACGCCCACCCCTCTCCCCGATCGACTTGTGCGGGTCCTGTGGGGAACTTTGCGCACGTGTGCCGCTCTTGGCCCGTTCTCGTACCGTCCCTGTTCACTCCTGGTCGGCCGGTGACGTAACGGACAGGTTGAGCGATGCCGAACGCCCTGCCTGAGTTCACCGGATGGCGATTAGGGTGGGTGGGGCGCGGCAGAGGAAACCTGCGAGCAGGTGATGCGCGTCGCAAGGGGGAGAGCCGGGCGGACCGGTACATCGGGAACGGTCGCCCCCACCCACCACGGCACAAGGGTGCTCGACCACACCAGGAGGCAAAGTGAACGGCGATCGGGACGAGATCCGCGGCGGATGGGACCTGCCCGTCGACGAGTCGTCCGACGCGGATCCCGCCGAGATGACGGGTGAGTTCACCATCGACTACACCCCTCCCGCCTGGTACACGCAGAACGCGGCGGGGGACTCGTCGGGGGGAGCGGGCTCGCACCTGGCGCCCCCTCCGCCGCCGGTCGGGGCGCCCGTGGCCGCGCCCGACCTGTCGGCTCCGCCCGGCGGCTTCGACCCCAACTGGGCGCCCGCACCGCCGGCGCCGCCCGCACCGGCCGGGCCGGTCGCCCCCGCGGCTCCGGAGGCCCCGGTCTCCCCGGCCGCCCCTGTCTCTCCGGCCGCACCTGGCTCTCCCGCCGCACCGGCCGCCTCCGCCGCGCCGGTCTCTTCCGCCGCATCGGAGACGCCGCACGCGCAGACTCCGGCCCCGCCGGGGCCGAGCGCTCCGGCGGCTTCGGCCGCTTCGTCCGGGCAGGGCGGGGATGCCGGTCCGTTCGGCAGCGGCGATGTGGAGAGCGGCGCGACGATGCGCTTCTCGCCCGCCGCGCTCAAGCGGGAGATCGCGGAGCGCGAGGCGGAGGCCAAGGCCGGGTCCGCGTCCGGGGCCTCCGCCCAGTCCGGTTCCGAGTCCGGTTCCGGACCTGCCGCTGAAGGTGCGGCCGACGCCGGGGCGAAGGACGAGGGGAAGGCCGACGCCCTCGCCTCCGGTACGGACGCCGAGGACGCGTCCCCGTCCGGTACGTCCTCCGAGTCGGCTGCCTCCCTTACCTCGCCCGGCGACACGGACTCCGCAGCCTCCTCCCGTACGGACCGTACGGACCGTACGGACGCGGGCGCCGCGGATTCCGAGGGCGGTGACGCGGCCGGGGCCGGCATCGTCGAGGCCTCGGGGCCCGTAGACGTAACGGCCGCCGATGCCGTTCCGGGGTCGAGCACGCAGGACGCCGGTCCCCAGGACGCCGCCCCGCAGGACGCGTCGCCGCCGAGTGCCGATGCCCCGCAGGACGCTGCCGCACCGGTGCCGTGGTCGCCGCCCGCGCAGGGCGGTGCGCTGCCGCCGCTGCCGCCCGCGTTCCAGCCGGCCACTCCGGCGCCCTCCGCACCGCAGCCCGCGGCGCAGTGGCCCGGTGCCGCCCCGGCGAACGAGGCGCCCGGCGGCTACGGCTTCCCGCAGGCGGCCCAGGCACCTCACACACCTCAGCCTCCGCAGGCGCTCCAGCCGCCGACGCCCCAGGCGCCTCAGCCGCCGCACCAGCAGCAGCCGTTCCCCGGTCAGCCCGGCCATCCGGGCCCGGGCCCCGGCGCACCGCTGCCGCCGCAGGCGCACCCTCAGTCCCCCCAGGACGCGGGCGGTTACGGCTTCCCGCCGCAGGGCGGTTACGGCTTCCCGCAAACCGGTCAGCCCGGACAGCCCGGACAGCAGGGCGGTTACGGCTTCCCGCAGACCGGCCGGCCCGGACCCGCACCCCAGCAGGGCCGGCCCGGCGAGACGCCCATCGCACCGCAGCCCAACGCGCCCTTCCCGGCCCAGGGCACCCCGAACCTCCCCGCGCCCGTCGCCCCGCAGCATCATCAGCAGCAGCAGCAGCCGGAGGCGTACGGGCAGCAGCCCCCGGCCCAGGCCCAGCCGCCGCACCAGCAGCAGCCCGTCGACCCGCGTACGGGCGCAGCCTGGCCCACCCCGGTCGCGCACGACCAGCGCGAGCGGTCGGTGCCCGGCGCCCCGCTCGGGTACACCGCGGCCGTCGAGCTCTCCTCCGACCGGCTGGTTCGGGGCAAGCAGAAGGCCAAGAGCAGCCGTAACCCCTCCGCCGCCTCCCGGTTCAAGCTGGGCGGCAAGAAGGAGGAGGCCGAGCGGCTGCGCAAGCTGGAGCTGATCCGCACGCCGGTGCTCTCCTGCTACCGCATCGCCGTCATCAGCCTCAAGGGCGGCGTGGGCAAGACGACCACGACCACCGCCCTCGGCTCGACGCTGGCCACCGAGCGGCAGGACAAGATCCTCGCCATCGACGCCAACCCGGACGCCGGTACGCTCGGCCGCCGTGTGCGCCGCGAGACCGGGGCGACCATCCGCGACCTGGTCCAGGCGATCCCGTACCTCAACTCGTACATGGACATCCGCCGGTTCACCTCGCAGGCGCCCTCCGGTCTGGAGATCATCGCCAACGACGTGGACCCGGCCGTCTCGACGACGTTCAACGACGAGGACTACCGGCGCGCGATCGAGGTGCTCGGCAAGCAGTACCCGATCATCCTCACCGACTCCGGCACCGGGCTCCTCTACAGCGCGATGCGCGGGGTCCTCGACCTCGCCGACCAGCTGATCATCATCTCGACCCCCTCGGTCGACGGGGCCTCCAGCGCCTCCACGACCCTGGACTGGCTCTCGGCGCACGGGTACGCGGACCTGGTGCAGCGTTCGCTCACCGTCATCTCGGGTGTCCGCGAGACCGGCAAGATGATCAAGGTGGACGACATCGTGCAGCACTTCGAGACGCGCTGCCGCGGTGTCGTCGTCGTGCCGTTCGACGAGCACCTGGCCGCGGGCGCCGAGGTCGACCTCGACATGATGCGGCCCAAGACCCGTGAGGCGTACTTCCACCTCTCGGCGCTGGTCGCCGAGGACTTCGCGCGGGCCCAGCAGCAGCAGGGGCTGTGGACGGCGGACGGCCAGAACCCGCCGCCGCAGTACGCCCCGCCGATGCCAGGACAGCAGGGCTACCCGGGACAGAGCCAGCCGATGCCGGGCCGGCCGGGCGGACCCGGCCAGCCCGGACAGCCCGCGGCAGGGCAGCCGATCCCCGGCCAGCAGATCCCGGGTCAGCAGCCGTACGCGCCCCAGCAGCCCGGCCCCGGCCAGCCCTACCCGCAGCAGGCCCCGCAGCCGCAGCACCCGCAGCACCCCGGGCAGCCCCAGCAGGGCCAGCCGGGGCAGCAGCCCTACAGCGGTCAGCCCTACGGCGGGCAGCCGCCGTACGGGGGATATCAGACGGCCGGTCAGCCGGGAGCGCCCCAGGCCCCCTACCCGCCGCAGGAGGCGCCGGGCGGACCGCAGAACGGGTGGCAGCAGTCGCCTCCCCCGCAGGCCGGGCCCGGTACGCCCGGGGCCGGGGTGCCGCAGCAGGGGCAGCCGGAGCAGCAGGGCGGCCAGGCCAACCCGGCAGGCCAGCCCGATCTGCAGGGTCCGGTGCCGCCCGCCGGCTGGCAGCAGACGCCTCCGCAGCCGCCGCCGGCAGCGCAGCAGTAGGCCGGCGGCAGGGCCGCCGAAACGGCCAAAGTGGTTTAGACCAATGAGGGCTCGCATCGCTCCCGGGGTGCGAGCCCTTCCGCATT
>NZ_JBHXJG010000151.1:0-17687 GCF_042723425.1 Streptomyces sp. NPDC058375
ACCAGGGGCACGGGGGGGGGCCCGGCGGCGGCGGAGAAGGTTCTTTCCGTCGCGGCCGGGCCCCTTTCACTGAAGGTTGTGGCTGAGCCCGGCCTGCCCGCCGGCTGCTCGTACGGCCGGCCCCTTCAGCGGATCAGAAACGGTCCGGGGTGCGCTTCGGGAGCGGCGAGCCGGGAAGCACGTCCTGCTTGCGGTTCTGCCGTGCCTGCCCGTTCGACTCCAAGGTCGCCCGGCAGGTCACGTCCTTCGCCGGGAGCTTGCCGCTCACCAGGTAGCGGTTGATCGCGCCGTCCGTGCACGGGTTGCCGCTGGGGTAGATGGCGTGCCCCTCGCCACCGAGGACGGTGACCATCTTCGACCCCTTCAACTGCCGGTGCAGGGCCTGGCCGCTGGGGAGCGGCGTCTGCGAGTCCCATTCGTTCTGGACGACCAGAGAGCCGACCTTGTTGTTCACCTCGGTCGCCCGCTCCACGGACCGGTCCCAGAAGGCGCACGGCTTGATGCTGGACGCGAAGTCCCCGAAGATCGGGTAGCGGCCCTTGTCCGCGACGGCGTCCCGACGGTAGCTCTCGGGGTTGCGGGACCAGGCGGCCGAGTTGTCGCCGCACACCACGGCCCAGAAGCTCGCGGTTCCGTTGTCGGCCGGCGTGGCGGCGGTCGCGCCCGCCACGTAGCGCTGCTCGGGCCGGAGGAATTCCTTGAGCTTCTTCGGCGCGACGGTCTCGCCGTCGGCGGCGTTCTTCAGCTCCACGAACGCCTCGGTGGCGTTCTTCGGGGTGAAGAACGCGGCCCTCATGCCCATCCGGACGTCGTCGCCGGTGACCGACTGCCCGTCCAGGTCGATCGGCTTCTCGTCGGCCCGCGCGACCAGGTCCCAGAAGGTCCCCTCGACCTTCTTCGGGGTGTCACCGAGGCCGTACGTCCCCGAACGCTCGGCGGCCCACGCGGTCCACCGGTCGAACGCGGGCTCGGCACCCTCGGCCCACCACTGGATCATCCCGCGCCAGGCACGTTCCGGGTCGACCGCGCTGTCCAGGACGAACCGGCCGGCGCGCTTCGGGAAGAGCTGGGTGTAGACGGCGCCCAGGTAGGTGCCGTACGAGTACCCCAGGTAGTTGATCTTCTTCTCGCCGAGGGCCGCCCGGATCAGGTCCATGTCGCGTGCGGTGTTGCGGGTGGTGATGTGCGGGAGTGTGTCGCCCGCCTTCTCCTCGCACTTGCGGGCGACCGTCCGCGCCCAGGCGACGTCGTCGCCGAAGGTCTCCGGCTTGTACGGCCGCAGCCAGTTCTCCTCCTCCGGCTTCAACCCGCAGGTGACCGGGGTGCTGGTTCCCACCCCGCGCGGGTCGAAGCCGATGAGGTCGTACTGCTGCCGCGCGGCGGCGGGCAGCCACTCGGCCATGCCCAGCGGCAGGTACAGTCCCGGGCCGCCGGGCCCGCCGGGGTTGGAGAGCAGGACTCCCTGGCGCTTGCCGGGCGCAGTCGCCTTGATCCGGGATATCGCCAGGTCGATCCGCTTGCCGCCGGGCTTCCGGTAGTCCAGCGGGACCTTGATCGTGGCGCACTGGATCTCGGGCGGGGCCTCGGCCTCGTCGCACCGCTTCCACCGCGGCTTCTGCTGCGTGTACCGGTCCAGCGCGCTCCAGGCGGCGGTCGGGACGGCGGCCGAGGGGGCCGACGCCGCAGGGATGGCCGCCGGGGCGGCGGTCGCCGTCGAGGTGGCGAGCGCGGGGGCCAGGGTTGCCGTGATGCTCACCGCTAACAGGGGCACGAGACGTCGTGTGCGCACGAAATCGATCCTTCCGGTCACCAGTTCGGACAGGAGGGATCATTCAGGATGCGGCGGGGTCTACGGATCACCCGGCGGGTGCGCCTTTTCTCCGCCTTGGTGATGACGCAACACGCATGAATAGTCCGTGAGTTGTAGATGTCGTAGATGAGGACGGGTCCGTTTCCGAAGCCGGAACCCCGGCGCCGGGAACGGACCCTCCGCCCTTCCGGTTACGGCTTCTGACGGCCGTGGAGCGCGGACACCTCCTCGGCGGTCAGGGCCTTGTCGTACACCCCGACCTCATCGACGGAGCCGTTCCAGAAGTCGGTCCTGGCGCCGTCGTACCGGGCCCGCCCGACGGAGAGCGGGCCGGAGCTCACTTCGGCGGGACCGGCCTCCGTGGTGGCGGCGGGCTTCCCGTCGACGTACAGCGTGATCTCGTCGCCCTTGCGGACCCCGACCAGGTGGTACCACTTCCCGGTCTCCGGGGTGACCTCCAGGCGGGCGCGCTTGCCGCCCGGGGTGGAGAAGGCGAACGCGCCCTGCCCGTACTGGAGATAGAAGGGGTTCTCGGTGCGCCGGCCGTCCTGGCTGACGACGGTGGCGTAGTTGCCCGGCACGGCATCGAGGCTGGCCCACGCGGAGACAGTGTAGTCCTTGGTGGTGTCCACGACAGGGCCGGGACTCTCGGCGTACTGCCCCTCGCCGTTGAACTTCAGCGCCGAGCCCGTGACGCCCGGGGCCCAGGACGTGCCGCCCGCCAGGGCGAGGTGGGCCTTGTTGGGTCCGGTGTCGCGGGCGGTCGTGCCCTTGTTCTCGTCGAGCGACCAGGAGCCGCCGCCCTTCAGCTCGTCGCGCTCACCGGCCTTCGCCCCGGCGGCGATGACCTGGCGGTTGATCTCCCGGACCTTCTTCGGGTCGACCTTGATCTCTCGGCGGTCGTACGTCCAGAGCCCGTTGAGCTCGTTCTCCAGGTCGCTCACCTGGGTGTAGACCGATCCGGACAGTTCGGCGCCGGCGGCCGCGAGGTAGTACGTACGCGTGTTGTCGACATACTTCGCGGTGAGAGCGTCCTTGTCCGCGACCCCGGAGTAGATGTTGGCGGGGGCACCCGGCCACATGTGCCCGGGGGTCCGGAGCGTGAAGCCGCCGTGCTCGCCGTCCATCGCGGCGCGATGCTCGTCCGGGAAGGCCGGGTCGTTGTTCACGTAGTCGTGGTGGTCGATGATCTCGCCCTTGCCGGAATCACCCTTGGAGGCGCAGCAGTTGACTCCGCTGTGCGCGTTGACCACGCGGGACGGGTCGAGCGCCTTGACGTCCTCGGCGATCTTTCCGGTCTCGGTGCGGTCCCACTCGCCCCAGCCCTCGTTGAAGACGATCCAGCCGCTGATCGAGGGGTAGTTGTGGAACTGCTTCATCAACTCCTTGCCCTGGGTGAGGAAGGCGTCCTTGCCGGCGTCGTTGTCGATGTCGGCGTTGACGAAGTCCTGCCACACGAGCAGCCCGAGCCGGTCCGCGTGGTAGTACCAGCGCGGCGACTCCACCTTGATGTGCTTGCGTACGGCGTTGAAGCCGAGGTCCTTCTGCGCCTTCAGGTCGAAGGTGAGGGCCGCGTCGCTGGGCTGGGTGTACAGCCCGTCGGGCCAGAAGCCCTGGTCGAGCATGGCGAGGGAGAAGAACGGCTTCCCGTTGAGGACGAGCTTCTGGTAGCCGCCCACCTTGTCGACCTTCAACTGCCGCATGCCGAAGTAGCTTTCGACACTGTCCTTGGAACGGCCGTCGGTGAGGGAGATGTCGAGGTCGTACAGGTAGGGGTCGTCGGGCGACCAGAGGTGCTGGTTCTTGAGCTGGAGGCTGAGCTTGCGGTTGGCGGGGCCGCTGACCGTACCGACGACCTTGCCCTTGCGGTCGCGGGCGACGGCGGTGATCCGGGCGTCGGCGGACGCCTTCGCGGAGTTGACGGTCACCGCGAGGCGGCCGGTGTCGATGTCCGGCGTGGTGGTGAGGGAGTCGATGGCGGCGGGGGCGACCGGCTCCATCCACACGGTCTGCCAGATGCCGGAGGTCGGGGTGTAGACGATGCCGCCGGGGTTGGTGGACTGCTTGCCCTTGGGCTGGTTGGGACCGGTCTTGTCGGTGACCGCGACGACGATCTCCTGGGGGCCGGTGCCCTTCAGCGCGTCGGTGATGTCGGCGCTGAACCCGGTGTAGCCGCCGGTGTGTTCGGCGACCTTCGTGCCGTTGACCCACACGGTGGAGCGGTAGTCGACGGCGTCGAAGTTGAGCTTCAGCCGCTGGTCCTTGCCGGACGCACCCTTGCCGCCCTTGCCGATCGACCAGTTCTTCGGCACGGTGACGAGCTTGCGGTAGAACATGTGGTCCTCGTCGCGCTCCAGGCCGGAGAGCTGGGACTCGACCGGGAACGGCACGGTGATCTTCTCGTCGAGCTTCTTGCCGAAGACCGGCTGCTCACCCTCGGTCGCCCCGGCGAACTCCCAGGGGCCGTTGAGGTTCTTCCACCGGTCGCGGACCTGCTGCGGCCGGGGGTATTCGGGCAGCGGGTTGTTCTTGTCCAGCTTGTCGCCCCAGGTGGTGGTGAGGCGGTGCGTGGAGAGGTTCTTCGCGGTGCGGCCGATCTCCGGGACGGTCTCGGTCCCCGACTTCAGACCGCCCTCACCGTCGTAGGCGACCTTGACGCGCTGGTCCTTCTGGACCGGCGCGGCGAGATCGATGACCAGGGCCTTCGGGTTGTCGGAGGCCCGGTTCACCGACTTCACCGGCATCGGGGAGGTGTCGACCTCGATCTTGAGGTGCTCCTTCACCTTGCGGTAGTCCGAGACGCGGTCCCGGAAGGTGGCCTGGAGGCGCTTGCCGTTCTGCGCGACACTCAGGGCGACCGGGTAGACCTCGAAGTCGGCGGGCGGGGTGAACGCGGACTCGGGGACGATCTGCTTCTTCAGGCCGTCGGCCTCCCAGCGCAGGAACATGCTGGCGCCGCCGACGTCCTGGAACATCTCCAGCTTGAAGTCGTGCTTCTCCCCCGCCTTCAGGGTGATCGGAGCGCTGCGCTGCTCCTTGTCCCAGTCCGGCTCCCAGTGGTCGATGACAACGTTTCCGTCGAGGAAGAGCCGGAAGCCGTTGTCGCCGATGGCGGAG
This sequence comes from Streptomyces sp. NPDC058375, assembly GCF_042723425.1. Lineage (NCBI taxonomy): Bacteria > Bacillati > Actinomycetota > Actinomycetes > Kitasatosporales > Streptomycetaceae > Streptomyces > Streptomyces sp. NPDC058375. Next base: position 4,928 of record NZ_JBHXJG010000151.1, read on the forward strand.
AAGGTGTAGTCGCCGTCCTCGGGGGCTTCGAGCTGCCCCGTCCAACGGGCCGTCGTGTGCTCGGTCTTGCCGGTGGCCGACTCGAACGTGCCGGTGAGACCGGGGAAGTTGATGTCCGGGTCCAGGGTTGTGGCGCCTAGCTCGGCGAAGTCACGGGCGCCCGGGGCGGACATGCTGAAGTATTCGCCCTTCAGCCCATGGACATCGGTGACCGGGTCGTCGGCCGTGAAGGCCTTCGCGGTGGCTTCGGCCGGTACGGCGGGTGCGGCGGCCGCCGTCGGCACCAGGGTGGCACCGACCGGTATGAGCAGCGCCGCAGCGCAGGTCAGAGCCCTGAAGAGGGCACGTGGGCGCGGGTGTTGTCGTCTCAAGGCGTCGTCCTCGTCGAAGAGCCGGGGGTGCCTCGAACCTGTGAGGCACTGCACATAGTCGAACATTGAGCCACAACACCAAACACTGCACAACGGTCGTGCACGCAGAATTTTCAACGATAGAAAGCAGACCCCCGCACGGGTCGGCCACTGCGGCCCACGCCGGGGGCGCGACGGGCGGTCCGGACCCTCCCGGACGCCGGAGGCAGCGACATGACGACATGGCGACACCCTCCCCGATCTCCATAACGTGGTTGTACAACTGGGTTATGGAAATCATCGATTTCGGGTACAACCGAGCCATGAGAGATGACGAGGAAATGCGCCACTGCCCCGCGTTCCTGACCGAGAAACAGGCGGCCAGAATGTTCACCGGCATGAACGAGGTCATCCGCGCGGGAGAGCAGGCGCGTCGGTTGCGCAGCGAAATGATCACATTGTTCGCCGGCCTCGGCTGGACCCAGGAGAGGATCGCCCGGCTCACCGGCATGAGCCAGCCCGCCGTTTCCAAACAGGTGGCGAAGTGCCGACCGGACGAGTCGGCGCACCCGCCGGGCGTCGCGCTCGACCAGCACGACACGCCCTGGCTCGAAGGGCGGTTGTGGGGCCTGGCGGAGGAGATCTCCGAGGCACTCCACGACGACGCCCGCTGCACACGCCTGGTCGACGCCCTCGGCCGAGGCCGGAAGCGCTTCACTCCGCAGAACGTGGATGCGCTGCGCCGCCTCGTCGAGGAGGACCTGAGGGAGCGTCGGGCGGACCTGCCCGTCAGCCATCGGAGCACGTACGACACGATCAGCCGCGGACTCGACGTCCCCACGGAGGCGGCCGTCACCGGGTCGGCCTCGGTGCGCCGCACCCTGGCGCACCGGATCCAGCGGGACCGGCTCGGAGCCGGGGACGGAGAAGGAAGCAGGCACGGGGAAGGGAGCGGGTACGGAGACGGGAGCGGGGGCGGAGACGGAGGCTGAGCCGTTCGGTGTACTCCGCGCACTTTCCCCGGTCGGATTCCATGAAATGCCGTTTCGGGGGTACGCGCACTGCAGCCAGAAAGCTCACGCGACGGGGTGGAAGCTATGAACGACCGTATTCTGATGACGTTTTCACCGGACGGCGAGACTCGTACCGATTTCGTCTGCCGGCCGGAGAAGGCCGCCGACGCACGGGACGCCGTCAGCGCCTTCGTCGCACGACTGCATCCCGCGCCGACCTCGCACATGGTCCAGAACCTCCTGCTCCTGGTGTCGGAACTGGTCACCAATGCCGTTCTGCACGCGGGGGCCGTCACGGCACTGTGGCTGACGGCGGACCGCAGGGGCGTCCACGTCCGGGTCACCGACCCGAGCCCGGCGCACCCGCAGGACCGGACGCCCGACCTGACGGGCCGGACCGGCGGCTTCGGCTGGCCGATGGTCCAGCGACTGGCCCAGGAAGTACGGGTCCGTGAGGCGGCGGGCGGCGGGAAGGTCATCCTGGCCACCGTGTCGCGCTGAGGACGAGCCCGCGGAGGGCCTCGGTGCCCGGCGGCCCGGTTGACTCCTGACGGCGGGCGCCGATCGTTACGTATCGGTAGAATTCAGGCATGGGAGAGCGGCCTGCGACGCCGACTGCGCCCGAACTCGTTCTGGAGTCCGATCTGGGCTCCACGGTGATGAGTCCGAGCCGGGACTACCATGTCGGGCGCGACCCCGACAGCGACATCGTCATCGAGGACGACCGGGTCTCCTGGCACCACGCGATCCTGCATCCCGAGGCCGGTCACTGGACCATCGAGGACGAGGACAGCACCAACGGCACGTACACCGCCGGTCGGCGCATCCACGCCTCGGACGTCGGCGCGGGCAGCGAGATCCGCTTCGGCAACCCCAGCGACGGACCGCGCGCCGTCCTGCTGGGCCGGGAGCCTCCCGCGCCCGCCGCCGCTCCCTCCACTCCCTCAGCCGAGCGCCCCTCGGCCGTCTCGGTGCCCGCGGCGTCCGGTACGTTCCGGCAGCCGACGACCGTACGGCCGCTGTCGGCGAAAACGGTCCGCATCGGACGCGACGCCTCCAACGATCTCGTCATCGACGACCTCGTGGTCTCGCGCCACCACGCCGAGCTGCGGGCCCTGCCCGACGACCGGCACGAGATCGTCGACCTCGGCAGCCACAACGGAACCTTCCTCAACGGTCAGCCGGTCGCCCGCGGCCTCGTCGGCCCCGGCGACATCGTCGGTATCGGCCACTCGGCGTTCTGCCTGGTCGGCGACTCCCTCCAGGAGTTCGTGGACACCGGCGAGGTGTCGCTGGACGTCCAGGACCTGGAGGTGACGGTCGGCCGGGCGGGCAAGAGCGGGAAAACCCTGCTGGACAAGGTCTCCTTCCCCGTCGGCGAGAAGTGCCTGCTCGGCGTGGTGGGGCCCAGCGGCGCGGGGAAGTCCACGCTGCTCAACGCCCTCACCGGCCTGCGCCCGGCCGACAGCGGCACGGTGCTCTACGACGGCCGTGACCTCTACCGGGACTTCGCCGAGCTGCGCCAGCGCATCGGCCTCGTACCGCAGGACGACATCCTGCACGCACAGCTGACCGTGCGCAAAGCCCTCGGTTACGCCGCCGAGCTCCGCTTCCCGCAGGACACGCGAAGGCGGAGCGGCAGGCGCGAGTCGCCGAGGTGATCCAGGAACTCGGCCTCGAACAGCGCGCCGACCAGCCGATCCACTCGCTCTCGGGCGGTCAGCGCAAGCGGGTGAGCGTGGCCCTGGAGCTACTGACGAAGCCCTCGCTGCTCTTCCTGGACGAACCGACCTCGGGGCTCGACCCCGGCACGGACCGCTCGGTCATGCACATGCTGCGCGGGCTGGCCGACGACGGCCGCACCGTCATCGTGGTGACGCACAGCGTGCTGAGCCTGGAGGTCTGCGACCGGCTGCTGGTTCTCGCACCCGGCGGCCGCATCGCCTACTACGGCCCTCCGGAGGACGCCCTCGCCTTCTTCGGTTTCGAGGAGTGGCCGGAGGCGTTCGAGAGCGACCGCAACCGCGACTGGGCGGCCACCTACGCCGGCTCGCCCTTCCGCCGCCAGTACATCGACAACGCGACGGCGCAGCCCCATCTGCCGCCTGCCGCACCCGGAGCGCTGGTCGCGCCCCCGCCCAAGACCCGTAACTGGGGTGCCCAACTCACCACCCTGGTGCGCCGGTGCGCCTCCGCGCTGAGCGCGGACCGGACGTTCCTGATCATCATGATCGCGCTGCCCTTCGTCATGGGCGCCATGGCCCGTGCACTGGCTGGCAGCCGGCTCACCCAGGAGACGGCGATGACCGCCCTGCCGATCCTGTGCGTGGGGCGTGGGCGGGGTGCTGACCGGAGCGGCCAACGCGGTACGGGAGTTGGTCAAGGAACGGGTGATCTACCAGCGGGAGAGAGCCGTTGGGGTGTCCAGATCCGCGTACCTGATGTCGAAGATCGTCGTGCTCGGAACCATCACGGTCCTCCAGGCCGTGGTGCTGGCCTTGGTGGGACTGGTGGGCGTCGATCTCAACGCGCCGGTCGGTGAGGGGTGTTCCTGCCGCCGCTCGTCGAAATCACGCTGGCCGTGGCCCTGTTGTCCTTCACCGCGATGATGCTCGGCCTCCTTGTCTCCGCGCTGGTGCGCAAGGAGGAGGTGACGATGCCGTTGCTCGTCCTCCTCGCGATCGTCCAGGTCGTCTTCTGCGGCCGACCCGGGAACCGAGCCCGCGCCGGAGGACCCGCCGGGCTCGCCCGACTCGCAGTCGGCCCCGCAGCCGCCCGCCCCGGACTCACCGGACCAGCAGGATTCCGGACCGGGGACGGCCCCGCAGGGCGCTCCCGCGTTCGGCTGACGGACTTACGGGCTGAAGGAAGGAATCCGCCGCTTCTCAGCGCACGGCGTCGGGCCGGCTCTCCACCGGGGTCTTCGCCCCCGTACCCGTACCCGTACGCAGTCCGGCTGCCGATGCGGCCGAGTGCAGGGAGCGCAGGGCGACCAGCAGGAAGCCGATGTCATCGAGGTAGACGGGGTCGGGCAGCAGGTCGACCGGTGACACGGTGTAGATGACGGCCGCCCAGACGAGCGCCTTGCTGCGCAGCGGGAGCCCGGCGTCGACCAGCAGCTTCCTGGCCTTGAAGACGCGCACCAGCAGCACGACGGCCAGGGCCAGCATGATCAGCGCGGCCACGGCGCCGAGAACGAGCCAAACGGTGGTGTCCATGGCTCATCGTGTACCCACTAGTTCCCGGTTGACGAACCCGTGGCGACGGTGTCGCCACCAAGGATGGCGGCATCGCACGGTGGTACGGGTCAGGCCGTGCCGCGTCCCCGGGCCTCCGCCCGCCGGCGGCTGCGGCGCTTCAGGGCGCGTCGCTCGTTCTCGGACAGGCCGCCCCAGATGCCGGAGTCCTGCTTGTTCTCCAGGGCCCACTCCAGGCAGGCGGCCTGTACGGGGCAGGTCCGGCAGACGGCCTTGGCCTCCTCGGTCTGGACGACGGCGGGGCCCGTGCTCCCGATGGGGAAGAACAGGTCCGGGTCCTCCTCGCGGCAGGCGGCGTGCAGGCGCCAGTTTTCCATGCTGCTCAACTCCGCTCACTCCCGATGTCGTTATGTCGTAAGTCAGTTGCCGTACGTGTCTTTCCTGCGGGTGACCGACGATCGACGCCTCAAACACGTATCGCGCGGACAGGTCCGGACGCCGGCGCGCGTGACGGCAGGGAGTCGGCAGGGAGTTCTGCCAGGCACCCGGCGTGATGTCCATCCGGCTGGCCCCCGTTCACAGCGGGGCGTACACCGGATGGTCGACGGCCCTCGCAGTTCCTAACCTCGCATCATGATCTTTCGTCGTGCGTTCTTATCGGCCGCGGTGCTCGCCCTGGCCGTGTCGCCCCTGCCGTCCGTCGCGGCTTCGGCCGCGCCGCGCCCCTCCGGGGCCGGGGCGGCGTGGTCCGTGCAGCGTGACGCCGACGCACTGCGGGACACCGGGGTCACCGGGGTGACGGTTCGCCTGGAGACCCCGCGCGGGACGGTCACGGCCCGCTCCGGGGTGGGGGACCTGACCACCGGCCGTCCGGTTCCGATGGACGGCTTCCTGCGCCTGGGCAGCACCACCAAGACGTTCGTCGCCACCGTCATGCTGCAACTGGTGGGCGAGAAGAGGCTCTCCCTCGACCAGAGCGTGGAGCAGGTGCTGCCCGGGGTCGTGTCCGGCGCCGGGAACGACGGCCGGACCATCACGCTCCGCGACCTGCTGCGGCACACCAGTGGCCTGTCCGACTACATCTACGACGTCTTCCCCGACCCGGGCGCCCGGACCTACTTCGCCCACCGGTGGCGTGCCTACGAGCCCGAAGAGCTGGTGGACCTGGCCGTGCGCCACGCCCCCGCCTTCCCCGCAGGCGCCGGCTGGGAGTATTCGAACACGAACTACGTGCTCGCCGGAATGATCATCGAGAAGGTCACCGGCCGCACCTGGGAACAGCAGGTCCGGGACCGCATCCTGCGCCCGCTCGGCCTGCGGAACACCGACACCCCCGGCATCCGGCCCTACCTCCCCCATCCGCACCCGGCCAACTACCAGCAGTTCGTCCCGGACGGGCCGATGGTCGACACCACCATCCCCTACCGCCCCTTCGACAGCGGGGCCGACGGGTCGATGACCGGCACCGCCCGCGACCTCAACCGCTTCTTCGCGGCGCTGGCAGGCGGACGGCTGCTGAAGCCCGCCGAACTCACCGCCCTGCTCACCACCGTGCCGGTGCCACGGGACAGCGGTCACCCGGAAGGCACCCGGGACGGCCTGGGCCTGTTCTTCACCCCGCTGTCCTGCGGTGGCGGCTACCTCGGGCATGGCGGAAGCGGCTTCGGATACGTCGTCCGGGCGGCGACAAGCGTGGACGGCCGACGTGCCGTCACCGTCTCCGCGCACAGCCGCTCCGCGGACCCGCGGACCGCGGCCCGTCAGGAGGACGCACTGCACGACCTCATCGACCACGCCCTGTGCCGAGCCGCCTGAACACGCACGCGGCGCCACCGGGCAGCACGGGGACACAGAGAGGCTCAGACCGTGTCCACCGGGCGGTGCAGGGCGAGGAGAGCCTGATCGTCCTGGATCCGGCCGCCGGTGTGATAGCCGACGTCCTCGATCAGGAGGTGGAGGATCTGCGCCGGGGAGGCCGGGTCGCCGATCAGCGCGCGGTGGTGGACGAGGAAGGGCAGCCGGACGGACGCGTCGTAGAAGACGCCGGACTCGTCGCGGGCCTCGGTGACCCCGTCCGTGTAGCAGATGAGGGTGGCGCCGGGCGGGAACGGGAACGTGTCGACCGGGCACGACCAGGTGCCCAGCGCGCTCATCCCGAGCGGGGGCGCCTCCTCGGACGGTTCGAGGACGGTGGCCCGGCCCTCGGCGTCCAGCAGCACCGGCGGTGGATGCCCCCGGTTGACGACCCGTACGGAGCCGAGGTCGTCGGCGAACTCGGCGATCAGCGCGGTGGTGAACCCCTCGTCCTGCTCCTGGCCGCCGCGCCGGCCGCCCTCGCGCAGGAGGGCCCGCTCCAGCGCGGCGACCAGCCCGGGCAGGTCCTTCGCCTCGTCCGCCGCGTACCGGAAGGCCCCCAGGTCCGCGCAGACGGCGCTGACCGCGCCCAGGCCCTTGCCGCGGACGTCCCCGACCATCACGCGCACCCCGTGCGGGGTGTCCTGGACGACGTACAGGTCACCGCCGATCATGGCCTCGTCCTCGGCGGGCACGTACCGGGCGGCGATCCTGAGGTCCCCGAGGCGCGAGGGGGGCTTGGGCAGGACGGCGCTCTGGGCCACGGCGGCGATGTGGCGGGCGCGGCGGGTCCGGGCGTCCCGGCCCTCCAGGCTGCGGTTGATGAGGACGGCCAGCACGGTTACGGCCAGAAGGGTGAGCTGGTTGGCGACGCCCCGCTGCCAGCCGAAGGTGCCGTCGTGCCACGCGAGGCCCGCGTGGACGGCCATGGCGAGCACACCGATGGCGATGATGCCGCGCAGCCCGAGCAGCGGCGCGGCGGCGACCGGGGCCGCTATCAGCAGGGGCGCGGAGGTGACGTCCGTCGGGGTCACCAGGTCCAGCACGACGCCCAGCACGATGACCCCCAACGGGATCCACTTGGCCTTGCGCAGGTGCACCACTCCCCCACGCTGTACGGGGTCGGGGCCCGCCGCATCCCGGCGGCGGCCGGTCACTCCGGCAGCGGGGTTCCGGGGCCGGGCGCGGCGGCACACGCGGCGTCCAGCCGGATGCGGTGGGCCATCACGGCATCGGGATCGTCGATGAGGTCGACCCGTACGCCCGGGGTCTCCAGCACCGCCTGGTCCCCGATCTCGGGGGCGGGCACCCGGAGGATGTGCAGCGGCGGTACGCCGGTCAGGGGGTGCGGCGGGTGGTTCAGGGGCACCACCTGGACGGTGACGTGCTGCTCCTTCATCGCCTCGGCCAGCGCGCCCCGCTGCCCGTCCATGGTCTCCCGGTCGCCGACCCGGGTGTGCAGGGCCGCGGCCGGGAACAGGGCCCACAGGGCGGTCCCGCGCTCGCACATCCGGCGGCGGCGCTCCCGCAGCAGCTCGACCCGGCGTTCCCGGTGGGCGGGACTGTCGTCGGGGTACTGGGTGCGGTAGAGCGCGGCGGCGTACGCGGGGGTGCGCAGCAGCTCGGGCACCAGCGCCGGGTGCCAGGTCCGCACGAGGCTCGCCGAGGACTCCACGCCGATGACCTCCTGCTGCCAGGCATCCATCGCGTCCCGCCAGCGGTGCCACCAGCCGGGCAGGTTCGCGGCCGAGAGCCCGGCCATGATGGGCTCGGCCTCGGCAGGGGGCACGCCGTAGCAGCGGAGCAGTTCGCCGACCTGCCGGGCGTCGAGTCCGGTCTCGGCACGTTCGATGCGCCGGACGGTGGCGGGGTGGGCGTCCAGTGCCTGGGCCGCGGCCCGCAGGCTGATGCCCGCGCGTTCTCGCAGCATGCGGAGACGGACCGCGAGGACGCGGTGCTCCACGGTGGGACCTGAGCGGGCTCGCATGCGCATACCTTCTCCGTCGAGCCCCGGGGCGGAGCATTACACACTCTGTCGCTTGCAAAGTATGCGTTTTGCGTCGAGAGTGCATACATGTCGGAAATAGTCAGTTGCGCGGAGCGTGCCCCCGATGACGGAGGTGTCCAAGGTGCCGGAGGTACCCGAGGTGCACACAGCTGGTGGGTTCCCCGATTGCCCGGAGGTGTGCCGGAGGCGCGTCACCGGGTCCAGGAGGCCATGCGGGCCTGGGGCGAACCGGCCGAACGGACCGAGGCGGCGGCTCTGATAGTGACCGAACTGGTCACCAACGCGGTGCAGCACACCAGCACCCGGCGGATCCGCTGTCGGCTCCTGCGCTCCACGCACGGCGTGCGTATCTGCGTGTGGAACCGCGGCCGGGCCCGGATCCCGGCCCCGGCGTCCCCCGCCGACTCGGCCGGCCTTCCCGTCGGCCAGGTCCCGGCGGCGGCCGACCTCGAAGGCGACGACGCGCTCGACCGTCTCGCCGAGGACGGCAGGGGCCTCCTGCTCGTCGACGCGCTGGCGGCCCGCTGGGGCACCCGCGCCGCACTGGCGGGCCGGCTCGTCTGGGCCGACCTCTGAGGCGTTCCCCGCGCCCCGCGATCTCCCCGCCCGGTCAGGCGGGAACGGTGCGGCACTCCGGGTGACCCCAGCCGTTCGGGTTCTTCGCGATCGGCTCCTTGGCCGCGTACGGCTTTCCGCAGTGGCACCTGCCCGCGAAGCGCGCCTTGATCGTGCCGCCAGACCGCCCGCTCCGGGACGCGCCCCCGGCGCTCTTCCCCTTCGCGCCGCCCGAGCCACCGCTCGACGCCCCGGACGCCTCCGTACGCCCCTTCATGGACCGCGCGGGCGCGGGCACCGGCAGAGCCGAGGCGCCGTGCGCCGTACCGGCCGGAAGCTGGGTCACCGCCACCTCACTCGCCGCCTGGTCGGCGATCGCGTTGAGCGGGTCGCCGTCCACCTGGTGGGCGGGCACATAACGGAACGTCACCGAGCGGTCGGCGAGCAGGGCGTCGATGCGGGTGACCAGTTCACGGTTGGCGACGGGCTTGCCGCCGGAGGTCTTCCAGCCGTTGCGCTTCCAGCCCGGCAGCCACTTGGTCACGGCGTTCATCGCGTACTGCGAGTCCATCCGCACCTCGACGCACACCGCCGGATCGGTGGACTCCAGCAGCTCCGCCAGGGCCGTGAGCTCGGCGACGTTGTTGGTCGCGGTGCCGAGCGGGCCGGCCTCCCAGCGCACCGGGTTCCCCTGCGCGTCGGCGGCCACCCACGCCCAGGCGGCCGGTCCCGGATTTCCCTTCGACGCCCCGTCACACGCGGCGATGATGCTCTCGTTCATCCCTCGATCATGCCAGCCCCGCATGACCGCTCCGACCGGTCGCGCGATCGCCGCGGCGATCGGGCTCAGGGCACGATCGAGTCCACGTAACCGCCGTCGACCCGCACGGCCGCCCCGGTCGTCGCCGAGGCCTGCGCGGAGCTGAGGTAGACCACCAGATTCGCGATCTCCTCGGGCTCGATGAGCCGCTGGAGCAGGGACTGCGGCCGGTGCAGCCGCATGAATTCGCGCTGCGCCTCGGCCCAGGGCAGGTCCTTGTCGACCAGCTCGTACACGAAGTCCTCCACGCCGCCGGTGTGCGTGGGTCCTGCGATCACGGAGTTCACCGTCACGCCGGTGCCCGCGGCCTCCTTGGCGAAGCCCCGGGAGACGGCGAGCAGCGCGGTCTTCGACATGCCGTAGTGGATCATCTCGGCGGGGATCACGATCGCGGAGTCGCTGGCGATGTTCAGCACCCGGCCCCAGCCCTGCCCGGTCATCCCGGGCAGGTAGTGGCGGATGAGGCGCACGGCGCTGAGCACGTTCGTGTCGAAGTACGTTCGCCACTCCGCGTCGGTGATCTCCAGCGGCGGCCGGGAACCGAAGATGCCGAGGTTGTTGACGAGGATGCCGGCGGCGGGCACGGCCGCGTACAGGAGCTCTGCGCCCTCCTCGGTGGTCAGGTCGCAGGCCACAGTGGCCACGGAGGCGTCCGGCACCGCGGCACGCACCGACCCCGCCGCCTCGTCCAGCCGCCCCTGGGTCCGCCCGGTGAGGACGACCCCGGCCCCCGCCTCGGCCAGCCCGGTGGCGATGGCGAGGCCGATGCCCTGCGATGACCCGGTCACCACCGCGTTCCTGCCCGTCAGATCGATACGCACGCCGTTTCTCCCTCATCCGCTCGTCGAGGCCGTCCCCGCCAGGCTCCCACCCCCGCTCCTCGAACGCCCCTCAGCGCTTGACCTCAACCAAACTTCAGGTTCTAGCGTTCCGAGTGAACCCGAGGCCGCACGGCCGTGGGGATCAGCAGGCCGTCGGGCGATCCGGGGGCCGTCAAGATTTCGGAGCGCCCCATGGACATGGAAGTCACGGCGTGGCATTCGCTGCACAGCGCGATGAACGCCCAGCAGGACCGCCGGCCCTTCTCCCGGGCGTCCTTGCGCCGCATCATGCTCTTCGCCCGGCCCCACCGACGGCGGATTCGCCGGTTCCTGCTGCTGAGCGTCCTGACCGCGCTGCTCGCGGTGGCCACTCCGCTGCTGGCCGGGAAGGTCGTCGACGCGATCGTGAACGGTGAGGACACCGGCACGGTCACCCGGCTCGCCCTGCTCATCGCGCTCATCGCCGTCGTCGAGGCCGGTCTCGGTCTGCTCACCCGCTGGCTGTCGGCGACGCTGGGCGAGGGCCTGATCCTGGGCCTGCGCACCGCCGTCTTCGACCATGTGCAGAAGATGCCGGTGGCCTTCTTCACCCGGACCCGGACCGGCGCCCTGGTCAGCCGGCTCAACAACGACGTGATCGGCGCGCAGCGGGCGTTCAGCAACACGCTCTCCGGCGTCGTCTCCAACCTGGTCACGCTGCTGCTGACGCTCGCGGTGATGCTCACGATCTCCTGGCAGATCACCCTGCTCTCGCTGGTGCTGCTCCCGGTGTTCGTCGTACCGGCCCGCCGGATGGGAGCCCGGATGGCGGGCCTCCAACGGGAGGCGGCCGACCACAACGCCGCGATGGGCACCCAGATGACCGAGCGGTTCTCCGCCCCCGGCGCGACGCTCGTCAAGCTCTTCGGCCGGCCCTCGGAGGAGTCGGCCGAGTTCGCCGCCCGCGCCGACCGGGTGCGTGACATCGGCGTCCGTACGGCGATGGCCCAGTCGGCGTTCATCACCGCCCTCACCCTGGTCTCCGCCCTGGCGCTGGCCCTGGTCTACGGGCTCGGCGGCTTCTACGCCCTGCGCGGCAGCCTGGACCCGGGGGCCGTGGTGACGCTGGCGCTGCTGCTGACCCGGCTGTACGCACCGCTCACCGCCCTCGCCGGGGCCCGGGTCGAGGTGATGAGCGCGCTCGTCAGCTTCGAGCGGGTCTTCGAGATCCTGGACCTGAAGCCGCTGATCGAACAGAAGCCGCACGCCCGCCGGGTGCCGGACGGCCCGGTCTCCGTGGAGTTCGACGAGGTGTCCTTCGGCTACCCCACCGCCGAGAAGGTCTCCCTGGCCTCGCTGGAGGAGGTCGCCACGCTCGACGACCGGGGCGGGCAACCGGTCCTGCACGAGGTGTCATTCCGCGCCGAGCCGGGCCAGACGATCGCCCTGGTGGGCTCCTCCGGGGCGGGCAAGTCGACGATCGCGCAGCTGCTGCCCCGGCTGTACGACGCGGACGCCGGTTCCGTACGGCTGAACGGGGTCGACGTACGCGATCTGAGTGCCGACTCGATCCGGGACACGCTCGGCATGGTCACCCAGGACGGCCACCTCTTCCACGAGTCGGTGCGCGCCAACCTGCTGATCGCCCGGCCCGACGCCTCCGAGGACGAGATCTGGGACGCCCTGCGCCGCTCGCGGCTCGACGGTCTGATCGCCTCGCTGCCCGACGGGCTCGACACCGTGGTCGGGGAGCGCGGCTACCGGCTCTCCGGCGGGGAGCGCCAGCGCCTCACCATCGCCCGGCTGCTGCTGGCCCGTCAGCGGGTCGTGATCCTCGACGAGGCGACCGCCCACCTCGATTCCACCTCGGAGGCCGCCGTCCAGGAGGCGCTGGCCGAGGCCCTGGCGGGCCGGACCGCCCTGGTGATCGCCCACCGGCTCTCGACCGTACGGGCGGCCGACCGGATCCTGGTGCTGGAGGCGGGCCGGGTCGTCGAGAGCGGCACGCACACCGAACTGCTGGCGGCCGGTGGCCGGTACGAGGAGCTGTACCGCACGCAGTTCGAGCGGCCGTCGTCGGACGGGGGGCGGGCTGTCCAGCCGGTCGGCTGACCCGGGGCCCACGCCCGTATCGGCACGCGCTGACGCCGCCCGGCCGGATCT
>NZ_JBHXJG010000152.1:0-17661 GCF_042723425.1 Streptomyces sp. NPDC058375
GGCCCGGTCGCTTCGGCGGCCGGGCCCGTTGTCTTTTCCTGGCCGGCGCGGGGGCCTGTTAATAGCCTGCGCGCGGGCCTTTCCCGGCGCAGGTGTCGGTAAGACCCTGGGGCGTACGGGTCTATCGTCGAAGGATGACTGCGTACGCAAACTTCCCCGGCTCCCGCCCCCGGCGGCTGCGGACGACCCCGACGATGCGGCGGATGGTCGCCGAGACACGGCTCGACCCCGCGAACCTGATCCTCCCCGCGTTCGTCCGGGAGGGCATCGACGCCCCGGTCGCCATCTCGGCCATGCCCGGCGTGCACCAGCACACCCTGGACACCCTGCGGAAGGCGGCGGTCGAGGCGGTCTCGGCCGGGGTCTCGGGGATCATGCTCTTCGGGGTGCCGGAGGACGAGAAGAAGGACGCCCGGGGCACCGTGGGCACCGACCCGGACGGGATCCTCCAGCTCGGTCTGCGCGCGGTCCGCGAGGAGGTCGGCGACGACCTCATCATCATGTCGGACCTGTGCCTGGACGAGTTCACCGACCACGGCCACTGCGGGGTCCTGACGGCGGACGGCCGGGTGGACAACGACGCGACGCTGGAGCGGTACGCGGAGATGGCCCAGGTCCAGGCGGACGCCGGGGCCCATGTGGTGGGCCCCAGCGGGATGATGGACGGTCAGGTCGGCGTGATCCGCGACGCCCTGGACCAGACCGGCCACGAGGACGTGTCGATCCTCGCCTACACCGTGAAGTACAGCTCCGCCTTCTACGGCCCCTTCCGCGAGGCGGTCGGCTCCTCGCTGACCGGTGACCGCAAGACCTACCAGCAGGACCCGGCCAACGCCCGCGAGTCGCTGCGGGAGCTGGCGCTGGACCTGGCGGAGGGCGCGGACATGGTCATGGTGAAGCCCGCCGGACCGTATCTGGACATCCTGGCCAAGGTCGCCGAGTCCGCGGACGTGCCGGTCGCGGCGTACCAGATCAGCGGCGAGTACGCGATGATCGAGGCCGCCGCCGAGAAGGGCTGGATCGACCGGGACAAGGCGATCCTGGAGAGCCTGACCGGGATCCGGCGGGCCGGGGCGCAGATGATCCTCACCTACTGGGCGACCGAGGTCGCCGGGTGGCTGCGGCGCTGACCCCCGGGGGCCCGCGGGATCAGGTGCTGCCGGCTCCCGCGCCCTGGAGCCGGTGGGCCTCCTTGATGGAGAAGCGGGCGCTGTCCCGTACGAGCGGGTCCTCGTCGGCCCGCGCGGTGGTGTCCAGGACCGTGGCGACGACCGGGTCGGCCGTGTAGGGGGCCAGGGACATCGCCGCGTACTGGCGGACCAGGTCCTCCTCGGGGTCGCGCAGCGCGGTGAGCAGGGCGCGGCCCGCCTGGTGGCGCAGGGCCGGGTCGTCCGGGGGCCACAGGCGCAGGACGGTGGCGCTCTCGACGCGGGCCAGGTCGTATTCGCCGGGGTCCGCGACGACCGAGACGAGGAACGGCAGCGCTTGGGCGTTGGCGTCCAGCTCGGTGATGATCTCGGGCTTGCGGTCGCTGCCCTGGGGCAGCGCGCGGAACTCGGCTATCAGGCGTTCGGCGACCTCGGCCGCTTCCGTCGCGGAGGCGGCTTCCGTCGTGGTCGGGACGTTCGTGTCGTTCATGGGGGTGGACACTTTCTGTCAGGGCCAGTCGACCAGTGCCATGAATGCTACGAAAGTGACCCCCACGGTGGCAGGTGCGGCCAGGGCCAGGCCTACCCGGCGGGCCGCGTAGCGGGCCTGGTGCGGGACGGCCCAGCTCGCGATCAGCACGATCAGGGCGATGAGCAGGCCGATCCACAGGACGGTCCACGCGGTCATGAAGCTGTCGTGGAAGCGGTCGGCCACCGCGCCACCGCAGGAGCCGCACTCCATGGGCGAGAGCGCGCCGTAGAGCAGGGCGAACAGCCCCGAAGGCACGGTCACGACCGAGGAGATCAGCGGGGCGATCCAGGCGTGGTCGTCGGGCGTCTCGTCGGAGGTGGTCGCCGGGGCGCTGCCGCTGTCGTGGCTGTCCTCGCTCATGGGTCCGAGTCAACCTCCGGGGTCTGTCGCCCGCATGAGTACGGGGGCTCAGTCCGCGGCGGTCCTCCCAGGAGCGGAGCACCGAGCAGAGCCGGGCCACGTCGTTCTCGTGGTTCATCGGGCCCGACCAGCCGATCGCCGCCGGTATGTCGGCGCTGCGGCGGGCCGGGACGAGGGCGATGCGGGCTCCGCCGAGCCTCTCGTCCGCGTCAGCGGCGATCACGCCCGCGAGGCCGGCCGCCACCGTGTCCGCGTCCTCGGCCGCCTCCCGGGCGGGGGCGGGCGCGGGGCCGGGCCAGGACGAGCCGGGGCCCGGGGTGTCCTCGTCGTCCTCGCCGTTCCCGTGGACCGTCGCCGCCGCGACGCCGTCGGTCTCGTCGTCCGTGTGGTCGACGTGGTCCGCCCAGTACCCCGCGAGGACCTCCTCCGCGTCGTGGTCGCCGGGGTACGACGTGACGTCCGGGCAGAGGTCCCAGTCCTCGGGCCACTGGTCGCGCCGGCCGCCCGTGACCAGCACCGGCAGCAGCCCGAAACCGCCGCCCGGCCGACCGCAGGTCCGCCCAGTCGCGCGAGGCCTGAAGCCGGGCGGCCTGAGCCTCTGGCCCCGGGAACCGGGCACCCCCGTGAAAGTCCGGTGCGGGGCGGAAGGGGTTACGGGACACTCGGCCGCGTGATCGCGATACAGCCTGTCCTGGAGACGTACCGCCCTGATGACTTCTCGCTCTGGCCGGTCGCGGAGCCTCTCCGGCCCGCCCCCGAGGGCGAGTCGCTCGGGTACCTGGCACTCAGCGGCCTGCTCACTCCCGCCGAGGTCGGGACAGCGCTGATGCTCATCGCCCGGTGCAACGACATCGATCCCGATCCCGACGCGGGGCACGACCGCCCGCCGCGCCCGGCCGACCCGCTCGACTCCTTCCTGCACGGGCTGTTGACGATCGACTGCCTCTTCGCCTCTGGCGGCCTCCGAGCGGTGGACTGCTCGACCGGCGTCACCCTGCTCCCCGGCTGCTGCAGCGGGCTGGAGGACTGGCGCCGTGTGTACGACGTCCTCGACGGCACCGGACAGGTCTTCCTCGGACATGACCCCGACCCCGTCGTCGAGCTGTCCGGCGACTCCGTCCGGCTCGTCGTCGACATCGATCGGAGCGACAGCCCGGTGATCGAGCTGCCGGCCGTCGAGCTGCGCCGGTTGCTGGACGGGGTGGGGCGCGACCTTGCCGACTTCGTTGCCCTGGCCGCCGACTGGGTCCGTCTCCATCTGCCCGACCACGCCGAGCCCGTCATCGACGCCCTCGTCCGCGTTCTCGCCGTACGGCCGGGCGACGGTGACTAGGCGGTGTCCTCCGACTCCCCGGACGTGGGACCGCCCGCCGCGAGGTCGCCCGGGAGCAGCGGGCGCATGAACGTGCGCTCGTGGCGCAGCACGCAGCCGCTCTCGTCGCGGATGCGGTCCGCCTCGATGAACTCGGGATCCCGGCCGAACAGTTGCCGGTACTCCTCGTACGCGGCCAGGCTCGGGAAGCTGAAGAGAGCCAGGGCCTCGTCGCTCGCGCCCTCCGCCGGGAGGAAGTAGCCGTGGTGCGTGCCGCCGTGGGCCTGTACCAGCTCCATCCAGCGGGTGCCGAACCGCTCAAAGGCCGCGATCTTCCTCGGGTCGATGGTGTACCGCACGACGCAGGTGATCATGCGCCCAGGCTAGGCCGCTTTCCTCGTGCCGGCGCCTGCCTCGGGAAGGCTCATTTCCCGGGGAATCGGCTGCGGGGAACGTATCGTCGAGGCCCGTTGCGCGCCGCCCGGTCGCCCCCCCCGTCGGCCGGGCCGATCCGACAGGAGCCCCCGGTGAACAGGATCGTCACGTCCATCTCCATCTCCCTCGACGGATTCTTCGAAGGGCCCGACCACGACATCGACTGGCACACCGTCGACGAGGAGGTCCACCAGCACTTCAACGACTACTTCAGGACGATGGGCGGCTTCGTCGAGGGGCGTGTCACCTACGAGCTGATGGAGGAGTTCTGGCCGACCGCCGATCAGGACCCGGCCAACGAGGGCCCGATGGCCGAGTTCGCGGGGATCTGGCGGGACATGCCGAAGTTCGTCTTCTCGCGGACGCTGGAGAGCGTGGGGCCGAACGCGACCCTGCTGCACGAGGTCGACCCCGAGCAGGTGCGCGGTCTGCGGGACGCCGCCTCGGGGGACCTGGCAGTGGGCGGGGCGGACCTGCTGGAGTCGTTCCGGCGGGCCGATCTGATCGACGAGTACCGGATCTACATCCACCCGGTCATCCTCGGCCGGGGCCGCCGCTTCTTCCGGGACACGGAGGACCGGCAGATGCTCCGGCTGGTGGAGACCCGGACCTTCGGGAACGGGGTCGCGATGCTCCGTTACGAGGCGGTCCGGGAATGATGCCCACGGCGACGAGGGGTCAGGCGGTGGCCGCGTAGGCGGCGAACGCCGACCAGGCGGTGGGCGCGACGGTGAAGGTCGGGCCCTCGACGTCCTTGGAGTCACGGACGTGGACGGCGGCGGGGTGCGCGGCGATCTCGACGCAGGCCCCGCCTTCGTCGCTGCTGTGGCTCGACTTCTGCCAGTCGTAAGCGACTTCGAGGCACTGCCCGCCTTCGCTGCCGCTGTAGCTCGACTTCCGCCAGTCGTAGGCGACTTCGAGGCACGCGCCGCCTTCGTCGCCGCTGTAGCTCGACTTGAACCAGTTCAGTGCGGTGCTCATGTCTCTCCCAGTAAGCGGGCCAGCAGGCGCAGGGTCTCCACAGGGCTGAGCGCCTGGGCTCGCAGCATCGCATATTTCTGGGCGAGGATGCTGACCTCGTTCCGGTCGGAGATCAGCTGGCTGCCGCGCTGCGTCTCGGTGTACGCGACGTGCTGGTGGTCCGGGGTCTCCAGGAGGATGAAGGGGCCGTTGAGGCCCGCGTGGACCCTGCTGTCGAGTGGCAGCACCTGGAGGCAGACGCCGGGGAGTTGGGCCATCGCGTAGAGGTGGCGGAGCTGTTCCCGGTGGTCCTCGTCCGAGGTCAGCTTCATCATCAGGACCGGTTCCCAGATCACGATGCTCGTGGTCGGCGGCTTCTTCCGGTCCAGGATCTGCTGGCGTTGCAGCCGCGTCGCCGTCTGCGTCTCGATCTCCTCCTGGCTGTAGACCGGGACCTTGTTGCCGAACACCGCCTGCGCGTACGCCTTCGTCTGGAGCAGGCCCGGGATGACCTGGTTGTCGTACCAGGACAGCGCCAGCGCGTCCTGCTCCATGTCGATGTAGTCCTCGGCCCACAGCGGGATCAGGTCGACTTCCGGCATGTTGTCGACCGCTGTCGCCAGCGCGCCCTTGGTGTCCAGTAGATCGTCGATCGTCTCCGCCAGATCCGGGACGAGCGAGCGTCTGCCCTGCTCGACGGAGGCGATCGTGTCTTCCTGTACGCCTGCTGCTTGGGCGAGTTCGGTCTGCGTGAGGCCCGCCTCCTTGCGGAAGCGGGCCAGCAGCTTGCCCACGAGCTTCATCGTCGACGCGTTCTTACGCTGTCGCTTTCTGGGGTGCATACGGTTCCCACTCCCACCCCGGCACCCACTTCACGCATGCGCGACCCGTACAAGAAATGTGTACGGGTCGCGCAGGGTTACGGCACGTCAGGTGCTGGCCTGCGGTATCTCTCGGGAGCTCAGAACATCAGGGCGTTCTCGACGTCCGACTGCCAGTAGGTGACGAAGCCCAGGCCGTCCGTGGCGGTGTCCGCCGGGAGCTTCAGCGTGGTCTCGCCCTTCGACTGGTTGTTCTTGTCGACCATGATCACGCCGAGGTTGGCGCTCGGGACCGGCTCGTTCTGGCCGGGCTCCCCGAGGAGACCGATGCCCGCGTACGCCTCCTCGCCCGGGGCGAGCGTGACGACCGCCTGCGGCTTGCTGTCGTCGAGGATCGGGTACACCGCCTGCGCGCCGTCGAAGCGGAGGAACGGGGCGTAGTAGGCGGCGCAGTTGGTGGAGTCGGTGTTGGTCACCGTGAGCAGCAGGTGGTTGATCGGGCGGCTGACCGAGGAGACCTTGACCTTGGAGTTCTTGGGCGTGCAGGCCGGGATCGACGGTGCGGCCTTCTCGTTCGGCGCGGTCTCCGGCTTCTTGCCGTTGCCGCCCGCGTGCTTGCCCTGGGAGGGGACGGTCTGCGTCTCGGGCGTGCCGGCCTTCGGTGCGTCCTGCTGCGCCTTGTCGTCGGTGCCGTCGGTGCCGTTGGTGCTGCCGTTGGTGCTGCCGGTGTTCGTCGGCGCGGGCGTCGCCGTCTCGGCGGCGCCGGCCGGCTTGGTCCCCATGGCCTTGTCCTCGCCGCCGCAGGCGGTGAGCGAGAGAGCGGCGACGAGGGCGGTGGCGGCGAGGGCGGTGGTGCGGATGCGGTTGGTGCGCATGGCGGTGGTACTCCCCGTGATCGGTCGACGTGTTGGTCCGGTTGAGCGGCCGGTCCGCGGTGGTGCTGTCCTGCTGTGGTCTGGTCCGAGCTTGTGGGACGGCGGATTCCGGCCGCAACGCCTGCCGAACCATTGGGGATGCTGGAACGTCTACGCGTACGGTGACCTGCGGGAATTCCGCGTCCCTGGAACGCCGTTCCGGGACGCACGAGGAAGGGGAACGCCGTCGTGGCGACGCCGGAGGCCGTGGAGTTCGCGGCTCTGCTGAAGGATCTGAAGGACCGTTCGGGGCGCAGCTACGGTGTGCTGGCGGGGAAGCTGCACGTCAGCACGTCGACGCTCCACCGGTACTGCAACGGGGACGCCGTGCCGAACGAGTTCGCCCCGGTGGAGCGGTTCGCGCGGGTGTGCGGGGCGTCGGGGGACGAGTTGGTGGAGGTGCACCGGCGGTGGATCGTGGCGGACGCGGCCCGGCGGCGGCCTCCGGCGGGGACGGGGGCGGCTGAGACTGCTTCCGCTTCCGCCCCTGCCCCTGCCCCTGTGCCTGTTGTTGTTCCCGAAGCCGGCGAAGTCCCTGAGGCCGTCGAGCGGTCCGAGCCGTCCGTCACGTCCGGTGGCGCTCGGCCCGGGGCGGGCTCCCGGTGGTCCCGGCTCTCCCGACGTACGCGGGTGCTCATCGCCGCCGCCGGGGTCGCCGCGCTCCTCGTGCCCACCACCGTCGTCGCCGCCGATCTTGTCGGGTCGGGGAGGGAGGACGGCGGGAGCGCCGCGGACCGGGTGGAGGACGCGGGCGGAGACCTCGGGCCGACGCCGGAAGGCTCCGCCTCGGCCACGCCCCGGCCCTCCGCGAGCCCGAGTTCGGCCAGTCCTTCGGCGAGCGCCTCCGCCTCGCCCTCGGGGCCGCCGTCCGTGAAGTCCTCGGCGGGCTCCGGGCCCGGGCAGCCGCAGGGCGGTGGCGGCAGTGGTGGCGGTACAGGGCTCGGGGCTCCGCCGGCCGTCAGCATCTCCTCGTACAACTGGGACGAACCCTGCGGCCAGCACTATCTGGTCAACCAGGGGCCCGACGACCTGGACCCGCCGCCCGCGCCGCAGGACCGGCGCGGCTGGGCGGAGTCGTACGGCGGGGTCGACGCCGGGAACATGCTGCTCCAGCTCACCGTGCAGGGGACCTCGCGCGAGGCGGTGGTCCTCAAGGGCATGAACGTCCGGGTGGTCTCGCGGAAGGCCCCGCTGCCCTGGTCGGCGTATCTGATGGGCAATGGCTGCGGCAGCGGGATCACGCCCCAGAGCTTCGCCTCCCACCTCGACGCGGGGCACCCGACGCTCCGGCCGGTGCCGGGGAGGCAGGGGGACATCGAGGTTCCGGCCGCGGACTTCCCGTACAGGGTGTCGTCCGAGGACGTGGAGGTGTTCAACCTCGACATGAAGGCGGTGAGTTACGACGTCACCTGGTACCTGGAGCTGGAGTGGAGCAGCGGCGGCAAGGAGGGCGTGCTGCGGATCGACGACCACGGGAAGCCGTTCCGCCTCAGCGGGATGAAGGGGCGGCCGGAGTACGTGTACGGCAACGAGGAGGTCGGGTGGGAGCCCGCGACCTGACGCGCGCGGCCCGGCCCGGTTTCCGTCCACCGGCAGAGGGGCACGTGCCCTCCCCGCGTACGCGGCGTCGGGGACCAGCGGTACAGCCGTTGGCGCCATCCCTACTCCCGTGGGACTGGGCCGGCCAGGCCGTTTTCCCAGGCCCAGGCGGCGATGCCCACCCGGTTGCGGGCCTTCAGCTTCGCCTGGACGTTCGCGATGTGGGTCTTGGCTGTGCCCGCTGAGATGAAGAGTTTCTCGCCGATCTCGGCGTTGGTGAGGCCCTCGGCGACCAGCCGGGCAATCTCCTGCTCCCGGGCGGTGAGAGGCGACAGAGCCGTGGGCGCTGCGGGGGCGGGGGCAGGGGCGAGGGCCTGGAGCAGGCGGACCGTGATCTGGGGGCTGATGAGGATGTCCCCGGCCATCGCCGCTCTGACACCCTCGATCAGCAGCCCGGGGCCCGAGCGCTTGAGCAGAAAGCCGCAGGCGCCGTCGTGCAGTGCCGTGCGTACGTAGTCGTCGTGGTCGAAGGTGGTGACGACGAGGACACGCATCGGGTTGGGTACGTCCGGGCCGGCGAGGCGGCGGGTGAGTTCGAGGCCGTTCAGGACCGGCATGCGGATGTCGGCGAGGATCAGGTCGGGGCTCAGGGCGCGGGCGAGATGGACGGCGGTGAGACCGTCCGCGGCCTCGCCGACCACGGTCATGTCGGGCTGCGAGCCAAGAATCAGGCGGAAACCGCTGCGTACGTCCTCCTGGTCGTCGGCGATCAGGATGCGGGTCGGGCCGAGGGGCGTCGTCATGAGGTCGCTTTCGGGAGCGTGGCAGGCAGGACGGCGGTGAGCTGCCAGCCGCCGTCGCCGTGCGGCCCCGCCGAGAGGGTTCCGCCGAGGGCCTGGGCGTGCTCGGTGAGTGCGGGGAGGCCGAGGCCGCCTCGCCAGGCGCGGCGGCGGGCCGGGGCGGGGCGGGCGCCGCGGTCATTGGTAACCCGGATCTCCACGGTGGTGGCGGTGGGGGTGAACGTGACGGTGGCGCGGGGGGCGTCGGGAGCGTGCCGGCGGATGTTGGTCAGCGCTTCGAGGACGATGCGGTACGCGGCGGAGCCCGCCTCGCGGGAGAGCGCCTCCGCGGCCAGGGGAGGCAGGTCCAGATGCGCCTCGGTGGCCCCCGCTGATGTGAAGTCCGATACAAGCGAGGGCAGTTGGGACACGCCGGGGAGCGGCTCGGTGGTGGGCGCCTCGGGACCGTGCAGCATCTGTACGGTCCGGTCCATCGCGGCCAGGGCGCTCAGGCCCGCCTTTTCGATGCGTTCCAGGGCGAGCACCGTGTGGGAGGGGTCGGTGGAGGCGACGAAGCGGGCCGCCTGGGCCTGGACGACGATCCCGCTGATGTCATGGGCGACGAAGTCGTGCAGGTCGCGGGACAGCTGAAGACGCTGGGCGCTGCGGGCCTCGGCCACCGCGCTGCGGCGACGCAGTTCCTGGCGGCGGGGGTAGGCGCCGGCCACCAATGCGGCGGCTACGGGCAGCAGCCAGAAGGTGGCGATTCCGATGGATTCCAGGAAGGACTCGCTGTCGATCAGCGGCAGCGGCCAGAGGGCCACCGCCAGGGCGGTCAGCGGGAGGGCCGACTTGAGTTCGCGCAGGGGTGACCAGCGGGTGACCACGGCCAGCAGGAGCAGCAGGACGGCGGTCTCCGCCAGCTTCCAGCCGGAGTTGAAACCAGCCTTCGGCAGAGCGAAGCTGGTGGTCAGGGAGAGGGCCGCCCAGACCGTGGTCGGGCGGGCGAGGCGGCCGAGCCGCTGACGAACCGCGGCACGGGGGCGGGCAACGGCCCACACCAGCGTGCCCGCGGCCGCGAGCGACGGCGCAGCGCCAAGCACCTGGACGGCCGGGCCGGTTGATTCCCACATGGTGATCAGCGTACGGATGCGCGATGGGGCGGGGCTCTCTGCCGAACGGCATAGGAGGGCCGGGCGACGGCGCGATCTTTATGCCGATCGGCGGATGGGATCGAGGCGCACCAGGGATGAAGCTTGAACCGTTCAACCGACCACGGCAATACAAATGCCGTGCAGGACTGGGGAGTTCATTATGCGCAACGCCGCAATCGGCGCTACAGCAGCCGTCGCCGTCCTCGCCGGGCTGGTGGCTGCCGGGCCCGCCCCCGCGGCCCCGGCCGCGGCCGCCGGGAAGAAGCCGGCGAAGACCGCGAGCGTCCATGGGGAAGCGCGAATCTCCTACATCGAGTCGATCGACGACGACATCCGCTTCACCATCCATGCCGAACAGACGCCGTTCACCCGGCCGGTGCTCCCCAACGCTCCCGAGGGACTGTCGACCGACGCCCGGGGCTCACTGAGGATCTCCCATACCCGGCGGGGCGGGGACACGGGGTGGGCGGAGGCCAAGGTGGACTGCCTGGTCACCAGCGGCCGGACGGCGACCCTGACCGCGGTCGTGACGAAGTCGAACGTCGAGGAGACCGGCGCCCGGCTGGGCATCAGCGTCCAGCAGGGCGGGAAGGGCGAGCCGGACCGGCTCGGCTTCTCCTGGGGGGTGGTGAACGTCGACCCCGAGCACGTCGACGAGAACGGCCGGCCCGTAAGGCCGCAGGCCGGCACGTGCATGGCCCCCGCACCGTTCACGACCGTGATCAAGGGCGGCTACAGGGTGGTCCACGCCGAGATCACCAAGTCTCCCGCGCAGCCCGGGGCGGCGATCCGCCGTGGCTGACACCCTGGCCGTCGAGACGCCCGTACCGGCCGCGCCGCAGGTCTCCCGTTCCGTCCGCCTGGCGGCGCACGCCGCCGCACTGACCCTGGTGCCGTCCGGGCTGTGGCGTATCGCCATCGCCCTGGGTTGGGACTCCGGATTCACCGATGAGGTCCTTCGCCCGGAGGAATTTCCCGGCGAAGGGTCCGTCTATCTGATCGGACTCAGCCTGTTCGCCGAAGCGCTCGGGCTGCTCACCCTGGGCCTGGTCCACAGATGGGGTGAGGAACTTCCGCGCTGGGTACCGTTCCTGGGCGGCCGCGGGATTCCCGTACTGGCCGCGGTGGTCCCTGCCTCGCTCGGCGCGGCGCTCGTCACCCTCATGACGTTCACCGGTGCGTTCGGCTGGAACGATGCGGACAACATGGGCGCCGCCGGATCGCCCGAAGGCGCCCACTACTGGCTGATGACCGCCTGCTATCTGCCACTGCTGGCCTGGGGGCCGTTGCTCGCGGTAGTCACGGTGGCCTACTACCGACGTCGGCGTCGGGGGCACTGAGTCCGGCCGTCGGCAAGGCCTCGTGGGAGCAGGAACCGCCACTCGCGATCGTGCCCGCGCCCCGCACCGGACGACCGGTACGGATCCGGGTACGCCAGGACATCGACTGCCCGCCAGGAACGGGCGAGCCGGCTCGAAGCCCTCCACCGCGCCGAGTGCCGCAAGGTCTTCGAGGAACAGATCAGCACCCGCGTCGAGGTACGGCCCGAGCTGGAGAGCGGCTCCAGTCCCAGCCCCACCCGAACGCCCAGGCCCGCAGCCGACAGGCGCGATCAAGTCCTTAACGCCAACGGCTGTACCGCTGGTCCCCATGGCCGGTACGCACCTCGGCTGCGGAACGCCGATTCCGTCCGGATTCGCACAGGAGTACAGTCGCCGGGTCCTCGCGGTCCGTCCGGTTCCGGCCGGTCGGCCGCGCCGCCCGCCTCCCCATCAGGTGACCCATGTCCGCGACCGCCGAAGCCCCCGACCCCATGGCCCTGGACACCCGCACCTGCGAGGAGCGGTCCCTGCGGCTCAGACGCAGGCTGGAGCGGCTGATCGGGATCGCCGCCACCGAGGGGAACACCCTTCTCCCGCTCCGCAACGGCGACGAGATCTTCGGCGCGATGCTGGAGGCCATCCGGGGCGCGGAGCACACCATCGACCTGATGACGTTCGTCTACTGGCGCGGTGACATCGCACACAAGTTCGCCGAGGCGCTGGCCGAGCGGGCCCGTGCCGGGGTCCGGGTGCGGCTGATGCTCGACGGGTTCGGCTGCCGGCTCATCGAGAAGGACCAGCTGGCGCTGATGGACGCGGCCGGGGTCACCGTGACCTGGTTCCGCAAGCCCCTCTACCTCTCACCGCTGAAGCAGAACCACCGCTGCCACCGCAAGGTCCTCGTCGTCGACGAGCGCACCGCGTTCACCGGCGGCGTCGGGATAGCCGAGGAGTGGTGCGGCGACGCCCGCAACGAGCACGAGTGGCGCGACACCCACGTCCGGGTCACCGGGCCCGCCGTCGACGGCCTGGCCGCCGCGTTCGCGCAGAACTGGGCCGAGTGCCACGAGGAGCTCTTCGACGAGCGCGACCGGTTCGTCGTGAGCGAGCACCCCGGGGACGCCGTCGTCCAGGTCGTGCGGGGCTCCGCCTCCTTCGGCTGGCAGGACATGCAGACCCTGATCCGGGTCGTCCTGGAGTCCGCCGAGGAACGCATCCGCCTCACCACCGCCTACTTCGCCCCCGACGCCTACTTCACCGGGCTCCTCTGCGACGCCGCCCGGCGAGGCGTGGAGGTCGAGATCCTGCTGCCCGGCCCGCACACCGACAAGCGGGTCTGCCAGCTCGCCGGCCAGCGCTACTACGAGGAGCTGACCGCCTGCGGCGTGAAGATCCACCAGTACCAGCCGACGATGATGCACACCAAGACCCTCACCGCGGACCGGATCGCGAGCCTCATCGGCTCCACCAACTTCAACCGGCGCTCGCTCGACCACGACGAGGAGGTCATGCTCGCCGTCCTCGACC
The DNA here is from genome assembly GCF_042723425.1 of Streptomyces sp. NPDC058375. NCBI lineage: Bacteria > Bacillati > Actinomycetota > Actinomycetes > Kitasatosporales > Streptomycetaceae > Streptomyces > Streptomyces sp. NPDC058375. The sequence continues at coordinate 12,804 of NZ_JBHXJG010000152.1, forward strand.
GGGACTTCACCGCCACCCTCGACGGCCACTTCGACGAGGACCGGGAGAAGAGCGTGCTGATCGAGCGCGGCCGGTGGAAGCGCCGCGACCTCCTCCAGCGGGCCCGGGAAGCGGCCGTCGTGCCCATCCGCCGTTTCCTCTGAGGCCGGCCGGGCCCGGAAGCGTGGGCGAGCCCTCGCCGGGGCAGGCGGGGAGGACGACCGTCGTCCGCCATGTGAAGGGAAGGGCCCATGAGCGCCACCGCCGACACCTCACCGGCACCGTCCGCCGCGGTGATCACCGAACCCCTGCCCGACCTTCAGCTCCAGCTGCTCATCCAGCTGCTCGACGAGGACCCCCGCTCCAGCCTGCCGCTCACCCTCACGCACCCCGGCGGCCTTCTGCACGGCGACGTCATCGGGCACGAGCAGTGGAAGGCCGAGTGGGCCAGGAGCCTGCGCCAGGTGGAGGGCGAGGGGGCCAACCTGCTCGCCGAGTTCCCCGAGACGGTGGACCAGGGCGTACGGGAACTGCGCGCGGAGGAGGACGCGACGGGGGCGGCCCGGCTGCCGCGCTGGATCCATCTGCGGGACGTCACCCTCGTCTCCGGGGCCATGACGCCCGTCTCCCTGCCGCTGTGGCGCGGCCGCCTCTCCGACGTGTCGGGGTGGGCGCTGGGCCGCCCGCAGTAGGCGGCCGGCTGCCTCCTAGGGTTGCGGGATGACCACAGAGAACGGCTTGACCACCGACACGCCGGAATCGTCCGTCACCTTCATCAACGTCTTCGAGATCGCCGCGGACGAACTCGACGCGTTCGTCGGGAAGTGGGAGGAGCGGGCCCGCCTCATGCGGGACAAGCCCGGCTTCATCGACTCCCGGATGCACCGGGCCCGCTCCTCGGACTCCCGCTTCCAGCTCGTCAACGTCTCCCACTGGGAGAGCCAGGAGGCGTGGGAGGCCGCCACCGCCGACCCCGAGTTCTCCGCCCGCACCCGGGCCGCGCGCGAGGAGACCAGGCAGCCGGTCACCCCGAACCCGGCCGTCTACGACGTCGTCGTGGAACTCACCGCACCCTAGGGGATCGATGCGACGGCCCCGGCACCTGCGAACAGGTGCCGGGGCCGACGTACGTACAGCAGGGGAGGGTCAGAGGCGCTCGGGCGTCCTGATGCCCAGCAGCGCCATCCCCCGGTGCAGGGTCCGGGCGGTCAGCTCGACCAGGAAGAGCCGGTTCTCGACGACCTCCGGGGCGTTGTCCGGGCTGAGCACCTGGCACTGGTCGTAGAACGTGGTCAGGTGCGACGCCAGCTGGTAGAGATACGCGGCCAGCTTGTGCGGCTCGTAGCCCTGCGCGACCTCGGAGAGCACCTCGCCGAACTGGTCCAGGTGCAGACCGAGGGCCCGCTCCGCCGGGGCCAGCGCCAGCTCCGGGTGGGCGGCCGGGACCGCGTCGCCGGCCTTGCGCAGGATCGACCGGATCCGGGCGTACGCGTACTGGAGGTACACCGACGTGTCGCCGTGCAGCGCCACCATCTGGTCCAGGTCGAACTTGTAGTCCCGTACGGCGGAGGTCGACAGGTCCGCGTACTTCACGGCCCCGATGCCGACGTACCGGCCGTTCTCGACGATCTCCTCCTCGGACAGGCCCACCTTCCCGGCCTTGTCCCGGACGACGGCCGTGGCCCGGTCGACCGCCTCGTCGAGGAGGTCCTCCAGCCGGACCGTCACACCCTCACGGGTCTTGAACGGCTTGCCGTCCTTGCCGAGGACCGTGCCGAAGGCGAGCTGCACGGCCTTGACGTCCTCGTTCAGCCAGCCGGCCCGCCGGGCCGTCTCGAAGACCATCTTGAAGTGCAGCGACTGCCGGACGTCCACCACGTACACCAGGGTGTCGGCCTTGAGGTCCCGCACCCGGTTCCGGATCGCGGAGAGGTCGGTCGCCGCGTAGCCGTAACCGCCGTTCGTCTTCTTGACGATGAGCGGGACCTTGTTGCCGTCCGGGCCCTTCACGTCGTCGAAGAACACGCACAGCGCACCCTCGGAGCGGACGGCGACGCCCGTCTCCTCCAGGATCCGGCAGGTCTCCTCCAGCATGTCGTTGTAGCCGGACTCACCGACGATGTCCGCGTCGGCGATCTCCATGTCGAGCTTGTCGAAGACCGAGTGGAAGTAGATCTTCGACTCGTCGACGAAGCCCTGCCACAGCTCCAGCGTCTCCGGGTCGCCGGCCTGGAGCGCCACCACCCGGTCCCGGGACCGGGCCTTGAACTCCTCGTCGGAGTCGAACAGGACCCGCGACTCCTTGTAGACCCGGTTCAGCGTCGACATCGCCGCCTCGCCGTCGCTCGCGCCGCCCTCGTGCTTCAGGGCGCCCGGGTGCTCGATCAGATACTGGATGAGCATGCCGAACTGGGTGCCCCAGTCGCCGATGTGGTGCCGCCGGACGACCCTCTCGCCGGTGAACTCCATGATCTTGACCATGGCGTCGCCGATGACCGCCGACCGCAGGTGGCCGACGTGCATCTCCTTGGCCACGTTCGGCTGGGCGTAGTCGATGACCGTGGTCCCGGCCTCCGCCTTCAGCGGTACGCCGAGCCGGCCCTCGGCGTCGGCCGCCCGGGCCGCGAGCGTCTCGACGATCGCCCGGTCGGAGAGCGTGATGTTGAGGAAACCGGGGCCGGAGACCTCGATGTCCTTGATCAGCCCACCGGCGGGGAGGGCGGCCGTGACCTGGGCCGCCAGCTCGCGCGGGTTGCCCTTGAGCTTCTTGGCGAGCGCCAGGATGCCGTTGGCCTGGAAGTCGGCCCGGTCGCTTCGGCGCAGCAGCGGGTCCGCGGCGCCGGCATCCGGCAGAGCTGCCGTCAGGGCGTTCGTCAGCTGCTGCTGGAGCGTGGAAGCGAGGGAAGGGACCGAGCCGTGCTCAGGCATGGGACGGGCTGCCGTTTCCGTAGGGGTACAAGGGATCGGTCCAGTATCCCACGGTGCGTAAAGCCGTTTTCGCGCTGCGGGTGGTAGCTGGGAGAATGGTCGGTAACCCACCGGGACCGACAGACGAGAGAAGGACGTGCCGACCGTGGCCGAGAGTCAGACCAGCACCGAGACCGACTGGGTCTCCCGCTTCGCGGACGATGTCATCGCCGAATCGGAGCGTCGTGCGCCTGGCAAACCGGTCGTCGTCGCCTCCGGTCTGTCCCCGTCCGGCCCGATCCACCTCGGCAACCTCCGCGAGGTCATGACCCCGCACCTGGTCGCCGACGAGGTCCGCCGCCGCGGGTACACCGTGCGCCACCTGATCTCCTGGGACGACTACGACCGCTACCGCAAGGTTCCGAACGGCGTCCCGGGCGTGGACGCGTCCTGGGCCGAGCACATCGGCAAGCCGCTGACCTCGGTGCCCGCCCCCGCCGGCTCCTCCCACCCGAACTGGGCCGAGCACTTCAAGGCCGCCATGACGGCGGCCCTGGACGAGCTGGGCGTCGAGTACGACGGAATCAGCCAGACGGAGCAGTACACCGCCGGGACCTACCGCGAGCAGATCCTGCACGCGATGAAGCACCGCGCCGACATCGACGCCGTCCTCGACCGCTACCGGACCAAGAAGGACCCGGCGGCCCAGGGCAAGAGCGGCGGCAAGAAGCCGCAGCAGCAGAAGAAGGTCGACGAGGCCGAGCTGGAGGCCGCCGAGGGCTCCGGAGCCGCCGACGAGGACGACGGCAGCGGCAACAGCGCCGGTTACTTCCCGTACAAGCCCTACTGCGGCAACTGCGAGAAGGACCTCACCGTCGTCACCTCCTACGACGACGACACCACCGAGCTGAACTACACCTGCTCGGCGTGCGGCTTCGCCGAAACGGTCCGGCTGGGCGAGTTCAACCGCGGCAAGCTCGTCTGGAAGGTCGACTGGCCGATGCGCTGGGCCTACGAGGGCGTGATCTTCGAGCCCAGCGGCGTCGACCACTCCTCGCCCGGCTCCTCCTTCGTCGTCGGCGGCCAGATCGTCCGCGAGGTCTTCGACGGCGTGCAGCCCATCGGGCCGATGTACGCCTTCGTCGGCATCTCCGGCATGGCCAAGATGTCCTCCAGCAAGGGCGGGGTGCCCACCCCGGCCGACGCGCTGAAGATCATGGAAGCGCCGCTGCTGCGCTGGCTCTACGCCCGCCGCAAGCCCAACCAGTCGTTCAAGATCGCCTTCGACCAGGAGATCCAGCGGCTGTACGACGAGTGGGACTCGCTGGGCCGCAAGGTCGCCGACGGCACGGTGCTGCCCGCCGACGCCGCCGCGCACTCCCGGGCCGTCCGCACGGCTGCCGGGGAGCTTCCGAGCACCCCGCACCCGCTGCCGTACCGGACGCTCGCCTCGGTCGCCGACATCACCGCCGGCGCCGAGGACCAGACGCTGCGCATCCTCAGCGAGCTGGACCCGGACAACCCGCTGACCTCGCTGGACGAGGCGCGCCCGCGCCTGGACCGGGCCGAGAACTGGATCACCACCCAGGTCCCGGCCGAGGCCCGCACCATCGTCCGGGACGAGCCCGACAAGGAGCTGCTCGGCTCGCTCGACGACCAGGGCCGCGAATCGCTGCGCCTCCTCCTGGAGGGCCTGGACTCGCACTGGTCGCTGGACGGGCTCACCACGCTCGTCTACGGCGTGCCGAAGGTGCTGGCCGGACTGGAGCCCGACGCCAAGCCGACGCCCGAGCTGAAGGCCGCCCAGCGGTCCTTCTTCGCCCTGCTCTACCGCCTCCTCGTCAGCCGTGACACGGGCCCGCGCCTGCCCACGCTGCTGCTCGCGGTGGGGGCGGACCGGGTGCGCAGGCTGCTCGGCGCGTAACGGGGCATGCACGACGGAGGGCCGCCGCCCGGGGAGACGCTCCCGGGC
>NZ_JBHXJG010000153.1:0-17641 GCF_042723425.1 Streptomyces sp. NPDC058375
GCCCTCGACCGGGCCCGGGCGCGGGCGCTGGACCATGCCCCGCCGTTGACGGCGTCGCCGCCGCTGCGGCTGGAGGTGGTCGAGGAGCCGGGGACGGAGGGCTGTGTGCTGGTGTTCACCGTGCACCACACCGCCCTCGACGGTCCGGCGTGCATGCGGCTGGCGGCGACGGCCGCCGAGATCTACGGCGCGCACCGCACCGCGCCGGCGCCCGCTCCGGCGCGCCCGGCGTCCGAGCCGCAGGCCGAGGAGTCCCCGGTGGCCCCGCTGGCCCGGCCCGCCCGGATCGCGGCGGGCTCGCCGGGGCCCGGCGCCGTGCCGGGCAACTCCCTGCTGCTGGTCGAACTGCCGGTCCCCCGCAGGGAGTCCGGTGTGCCGTACACGGTGAACGACCAGCTGATGGTGGCCACCGCCCTCACGGTGGCCGACTGGAACCGGGCGCAGGGCGCGCCGGGGGCCGACCGCCGGCCGTTGCGGATCACGATGCCGGTCGACGACCGCACCCGGGGGCCCGAGATGCCGATCGGGAACGGCACCCGGCTGGTGGAGGTCGGTTTCGCCGCCTCGGAGCTGCTGCCCGGGACGGACGTCGCCGCCCTGCTGCGGGCGACCGCGGAGCGGACCCGGGCGCTCAAGGCGCGCCCCCGGCCTCCGCTGGGCCGTTCCGCCTCCCTGCTGACCGCACCGCTGCTGCCGGTGGCGGCCCGGGCCGCGGTCACCCGGGGGCTGCGGGTGCTGGCGGGGCCGTGGACCTCGACGACGCTGCTGAGCAACATCGGCCGGGTGCCCTACCCGCTGGACTTCGGGGAGGCGGGCCGGGCGACGGCCGTGTGGTTCTCCGCACCCGCCCGGATGCCCCGGGGGCTGACCTTCACCACGGCGTCCACGGGCGGCCGGCTGCACCTCGCGCTGCGCTGGTCGCGCACCCTGCTGGGGGACGAGGACGGCGTACGGCTGCGCGAGTTGTTCACCGGCCACCTGGCCTCGACGTCCTCGGAGACCGCATGACCAACGCCGCCCCTCCCCCGCCCGGGCTGCGGGACTTCTACGAGAACCCGACCGTGCCCGTCGCCTCGGGCGACGGGCGCAGCAGACGGCAGGCCCGGCTGCTGGCCGACGCGCTGGACGCGCCGGGGCAGGTGATCCTCGACATCGGGTGCGGTGACGGTACGGCGGCGGCCACGGCGGCCCCGATCCTCGCCGGGCACCGGCTGATCGGCGTCGACTGGTCGCAGGACGCGCTGCGCAGGGCCCGTCCCCGGATGGGCGCGGTGGTGCGCGGGGAGCTGGAGCACGGCGGGCTGCCGCTGGCCGACGGGTGCGCGGACGCGGTGCTGTTCAGCGAGATCCTGGAGCATCTGGTCGACCCGGACCAGGCGTTGGACGAGCTGCGTCGCGTCCTGCGGCCCGGCGGCCATCTGATGCTGTCGACCCCGAACCTGGCGGCCTGGTACAACCGGGTGCTGCTGCTCGCCGGGGTGCAGCCGGTGTTCTCGGAGGTCAGCCTGCGCGGGATCCACGGCCGTCCGGGCTCGGAGGTGGTGGGGCATCTGCGGCTGTACACGGCCCGTGCGCTGCGCTCGTTCCTGACGGCGTCCGGCTTCACCGACGTGACGATCAAGGGCGCCCCCTTCCACGGGGTGCCGCGTCCGCTGCGGCTGCTGGACCGGGCGGCGTGCGCGGTGCCCGGGGCGTCCTCCATCCTGTTGGCCCACGCGCGGCGGAGGTAGCGCCATGTGGTGGGGTGTCGGCGCGGCCCTGGTCGCCAACGCGCTGTACAGCGTGGGGTTCGTGGTGGAGAAGCGGGCCCTGGGCTCGCTGCCCGCGCTCTCCGCCGGCCGGCCGCTGCACGTGATCCGGGTGCTGGCGACCAGCCCGCTGTGGATCGTCGGCGCGCTGGCGCTGGCGGCCGGGTTCGGGGCCCAGCTGGTCGTCTACCGCGCGCTGCCGATCGCGGCGGCGCAGGGCATCTTCGTCTCCGGTCTGGTGCTGCTCCTGCTGTTGTCGTCGGCCGTGCTCGGCGAGGAGTCGACCGGCCGCGAACGCTATGCGCTGGGCGGGGTCCTTCTCGCACTGCTGATGGTGGTCGCCTCGGTGCGCGAGGGCGAGGACGTGGTGAGCGGCGGGGCCCCGTGGGCGCTGGTGCTCCTGGTCTGTCTGCCGGCGCTGGCGGCGGGCGTCTGGCTGTACGTACGCGTCGAGAGCCGGGCGGCCAAACGGCACCGGGTTCCGACGAGCGGGATCGGCTACGGGGTGGCGGTGGGCCTGCTCTACGGGGTCAGCTCGCTGGCCATCAAGGGCACGTCCAGCCGCCTGACCAGCACCGATCTGGGTGAGGCCGCGTGGTCGCTGCTGGCATCCCCGTATCCGTATCTGCTGCTGTTCACCGCGGGGGCCGGTCTGGTGATGTCGCAGGCGGCGCTGCAGCGTTGCCGGGCGTCCCTCATCGTGCCGGTGTGCACCACGGTGACCTGCCTGTTCACCGCTGTCCTCGGGACGCTCGCCTTCGGCGAGACGCTCCCCGACGATCCGCTGCTGCTGGCCCTGCGGGTGGGCGGCACGGCGCTCGCCCTGTCCGTCCTGCTGGCCATGCCGCGCCACGATCCGCAGCCCGCGGCGCCGTCCTGACCCCGGACACGCCACACCGTTTCCGCGACCCCCGACCCTCGACCCCTGGGAGCCTTCCGATGAACCCCGACGACCCGCTGCTCGCCATCCTGGCCTGCCCGCTCGACAAGGGCCCGCTGTCCCTGCTGCCCGAGGAGGAGGCGCTGTACAACCCCCGGCTGCGGCTGAGTTACCCGATCGTGGACGGCATCCCGCAGCTGCTGCCCTCGTCCGGCCGGAAGGTCGACGCGGACGACCACGAGCGGCTGCTCATCCGGCTCAAGGCCTCGGCCACGTGACCACGTTCGCCGCGGCGGTGGCGTCCCGGCTGCCCGAGGGCCTCGTCGCCTCCGCCGCCGTGGCCCTGTATCCGCGCTTCGAGCCCGAGCTGCGGCGGCTGGCCGACTTCTGCCCGGCGGACGGCGTCGCCCTCGACATCGGGGGCTGGTACGGCCCCTGGTCGCGGCGGCTGGCCGCCCGCTGCGCCGAGGTGGTCACCGTCGAGCCCGTGCCGCATCTGGCCGAGCATCTGCGCCGGACGCTGCCGTCGAACGCCCGGGTGGTCCAGGGCGCGGCGACCGACCGGGAGGGCACGGCCCAGCTGTGGTTCCCGGAGGGCGACCGGGGCGACCGGGGGGTGTCGTCGCTGGCCCGCCGCGACATCCACGCGCACAGCCTGGAGGTGCCGTCGATCACCGTCGACGGTCTCGGGCTGCGCGGGGTCGGCTTCGTGAAGATGGACGTCGACGGCGGCGAGCAGGCGGCGCTGCTGGGCGCGGCGGAGCTGCTGCGCAGGGACCGCCCGGCGCTGCTCATCGAGCTGGAGAGCCGGCTCGGCCCGATCGCACCGGCGATCGAGCTGCTGACCGGGCAGGGGTACGCGGGCTGGGTGCTGGCGGGCCGGCGCTGGATCCCGCTGGACGGGTTCGACCTGGTGGCCCATCAGGCGCGGACCGAGCACCTGGTGCACCAGGGCCTGCTGCGCCGGGCGTTCGTCCCGCACCGCGAGCGGTACATCAACTCGGTGCTCTTCCTGCCGGACGGGCGGGCCCCGGGCACGGCCTGACGGCCGCGATCCCCGCGTATCCTCGGGCCAGGGGCAGGCCGAGCGGAGGATGGCGTACGTGGCGGGCAGCAGCGCAGGGCGGAACCGGACGCGGCCGGACGTTCCCGGGAGCGAGCAGGCGGGCGCCCCGGAGCGTACGTCGCTCAGCGTCCGCGCGCGGGACGCGGTCCGGCAGCGGATCGTCGACCGCCGCTACCCGCAGGGCGCCCGGCTGGTGGAGCGCGAGGTCGCCGAGGAGCTGCGGATGTCCCGCGTCCCGGTCCGCGAGGCGCTGCGCGCCCTGGTGGGCGAGGGGCTCCTGGAGCTGCTGCCGCACAGCGGGGTCCGGGTGCGGCGGCTGGAGCGGGCCGATGTGGAGCACCTGTACGAGGTGTGGGAGCCGCTCGCGGTCCAGGCCTCCCGGCTCGCGGCGCGGCGGGTGGCGCGGTCCGCGCCGGTGGAGCCGCCGGGCGTCACCGCACTGCGGGCCTCCCTCGACCGGGCGGAGCAGGCGGCCTCCGACGCCGAGGGCACCCGCGAAGTGGCGGCCCACACCGCCTTCCACGAGGACATCGTGGCGCTGAGCGGCAATCCGATGCTGGCCCGCACGATAGAGCAGCTCAGCGGACAGCTCCAGCTGCTGTTCGGGATGCGCGAGGAGCCGGAGCACATGCGGGCCCAGCACGCGGTCATGTTCCGGTACATCGCGACGGGCGACGAGGAGTCGGCCGCGGCGAGCACGCTGCTGCACGTACGGGACAGCCGGGCCGTGGCCCTCCGGTCGCTGTTCCACGACGCCTGACCGAGTTCCTCGGCGCCCGCCTCTGTTCCACGACACCAATCCTGTTCCACGACGCCCGGCCCTGTTCCACGACACCGGCCCTGTCCCACGACGCACGACCCTTTGTATACCAATACGCGCCGACCACCGGGGCAGCCGACCGACAGAGCGCACTTCCTGCACGTTTTCTGCACGCACGGGGAGCGGAACCACTCCTTCCCAGATCGCCGACCATCCTGGTATACAAAATGCTCCCGCTCGCTTCCGCGACCCAAGGAGCCCTCCCATGTGCGTCGAGAACACCCCGCCACCGTCCGGCCGACTGACCAGGCGCGGCGTGCTCGCCGGCGCCGCGGCCCTGGCCGGCACCTCGGCCGTGCCGGCCGGAACCGCCTCCGCCGCGTCCGCGTCGTCCGGCGCCGGGCAGGGTGCGCCGGGCCGGGGCGGCGATCTCGTCGTCGAGGGCGGCAGGCTGCTGGACCCGCTGACGGGCGAGGTCACCGAGGACGCGGTCGTGGTGATCTCCGGGGGCGTCGTCCGCGCGGCCGGGCCCCGGGGCCGTCTCGGGACGCGGGTGCCCTCCGGCGTACCGGTACTGCGAGCACACGGCCAGTGGGTCCTGCCGGGCCTGGTGGACGCCCACATCCACCTCAACACGGCGGCCGAGGCGCGTGAGGCGGTCCTCAAGGGCGCGACCAGCGCGCGCAGCGGCTCGACCAACTTCTACCAGGACATCGCCGTACGGGAGTTGGCCCGGCACGCGCCCGAACAGGCGCCCCGGCTGCGGGCGGCGGGCGTCTTCGTCACCCCCGACCTCGGCGACACGATCCTCGCCGACCCGGACCTGGCCCCGCTCGCCCGGCTGCGCGACGGGGTCCGCTCCCCCGAGGCGCTGCGCCGGGTGGTCGAGGTGAACCTCGCGCGCGGGGCCGACACCATCAAGACCCGGGTGAACGAACGCGCCGGGCTGCCCGAGCAGGACCCGCTGGTCCAGGTGTACGACCACGAGCAGCTGTCCACGATCGTGGCGGCCGCCCGGCGCGGAGGCAAGGGGGTGCTCTGCCACAGCTACAGCGAGAAGGGCTGCCACGACGCGGTCACGGCCGGCATCCGCTCCCTGGAGCACGGGGCGTTCGTCGGCGAACGCACGCTGCACGAGATGCACCGCAGGGATACGTACTTCACGCCGACGCTCACCGCGATCGCCGGGCTCGCGGAGTCCTCGGACCCGGCCCTGGCCGAGCGCGGACGCACCTATCTCCCGGTCCTGAAGCGGGCGGTCCTGGCCGCCCACGAGCTGGGCGTCCCCCTCGCGGCGGGCACGGACTCCTCGGGCGGAACGGTCGACCCGATCGGCCGCGAGGTGGAGCTGATGCGCGCGGCCGGGCTTCCCGCCCTGGACGCGATCCGCACGGCGACCACGGGGGCCGCGAAGCTCCTCGGGTTCGACTCCACAGTGGGCCGCCTGGCGCGGGGCTTCGCTGGCGATGTCCTGGTGGTGGACGGTGACCCACTGGCGGACGTCGGCGTGCTGAGCCGGCCGGCGCGCGTGGTGCGGGCAGGGTTCGTGGTGCCGACCGCCTGACCGCCCCGCCCCCCTGCTCCCCTCTCCCCCCTCCCTCCTCCCCCCTCTGTTGTTCCCCCTCCTCGAAGGAGTTCTGATGCCCGCCGAGTCCACCGCCTCCCCCACCGCCGGTCTCTCCCGGCGCTCGATGCTGGCCGGGGCCGCCGCCGTCGCGGGCAGCGCGGCCGCACTCACCGCGTCCGGAGCCGAAGCCGCGCCCCTGTCCGCCGGGACGGCCGCAGCGCCCTCCGCCGCCGACCGGATCACGGAACAGCCGGACCGCACCGGCGGTCACGCGCGCGCCACGGTCTTCAAGAACGTGCGGCTGTACGGGGCGAAGCACCCCGTCGACCTCACGGTCGTCGACGGAGTCATCAGCGGCGACCCCGCCCCGCACGGTGCCAAGGTCGTCGACTGCAAGGGCCGGATCGCGCTGCCGACCCTGGTCGACGCGCACATCCACCCCGACAAGACGGCATGGGGCGAGCCCTGGGTGACGCGGAACCCGGCGAGCTCCATCGCGGAGTACACCGAGGAGGACGTGAAGCTCTACCACGCGCTGCGTACGCCGCTGAAGAAGCGGGCGGAACGTCTGATGGGCCATGCCGTGGCCCAGGGCACCCGGGCGATGCGGGCCCATGTCGATGTCGCGCCCGCCTACGACCTGGTGGGCGTCGAGGGCGTCGGGGCCGCCCGCCGGGCGCTGCGGCACGCGCTGGACGTGGAGATCGTGGCGTTCCCGCAGCACGGGGTGATCCGAACCCCCGGAACCAAGGAGCTGCTGGAGGAGGCCGCGCGCACCGGGGCGATCGACCGGGTCGGCGGCATCGACCCGATCGGGTTCGACGAGGCGCTGGAGGAGCACCTCGACGTGGTCTTCGGCATCGCGGACCGGCACGGGGTGGGCGTCGACATCCATCTGCACGAGCGGGCCGCGACGGGGATGGAGTCGCTGCGCGCGATCATCGCCCGCACCAAGGCGCTGTCGCTTCAGGGCAAGGTGACGGTCAGCCACGTGTTCTGCGTGCCGGGGCTTCCCGAGCGTGAACTCGACGAGCTGGCAGCCGACTTGGCGGATGCCGGGATCTCGCTGACGACGGTCGCGCCCTCCTCGGACCTGGTGCTGCCGATCGACCGGCTCCGTGAGCACGGCGTCCACGTGGGCCTCGGCTCGGACGGCGTACGGGACTCCTGGAGCCCCTTCGGCAACGCGGACATGCTGCACCGCTCGCACCTGCTGGCCTGGGTGCGGGACGCCCGCCTCGACGAGGAGCTGGAGGCGGCCTTCCGTGCGGGGGCGGACGGCGGGGCCCGGCTGCTCGGGCTGCCGGAGGCGGACCTGAAGCCGGGTTCGCCGGCCGACTTCCTGCTGGTGCGCGGGGAGTGCCTGCCGCAGGTGGTGGTGGACCTGCCGCGCCGCGAGATGGTGGTGCGCGGCGGGCGGATCGTGGCCCGGGACGGGGAGCTGGTCGGCCACTGAGCCGCGTGCCGGTCGGGCCCTGACCCCCGTGCCGGTCGGCCGCCGGCCTGTCGACCGGCCGGCCCCTGACCTGCGTAACCGCCGTCGCCCGGCGCGGCTAGGGTGACGGCGTGAGAGTGCTGCTGGTCGAGGACGACGCCAACCTCCGCTTCGGCGTGGCCGCGGCCCTGCGCGCCGCCGGGTTCGCCGTCGACGGGTCTCGGTCTTTCCATCGCCTCGTGGGTCGCGCACGCCCACGGCGGCAGCCTCACGGCCGGGCCCGGGCGGCGGGGCGGGGCCCGGTTCGTGCTGCGCCTGCCGAGCGGCGACCGGCCGCCGGCGGAGGGCTGACGTCTCGCGGTCGGGCGGCCGCCGGAGCGACTCATCAAGTCCTCAGCATCGACCGGGGATGCTGCCGGTGAAACAACCCGGCCCGATCCCTGGGAGCAGTCCGTTGAACCACCCCGTCCGCCGCCGCCCCGCCCTCGTCACCGCACTGGCCCTCGCCTGCTCGGTCGCGCTCGCCTCCTGCACGGCCGGCCCGGTCGGCGGACCTGGCCGGACCGGGGCTGCTCCGGCGGGGCGGGCTGACCGGAGTGGACTGACCGACCGTCAGCTCTGCTGTGCCTCCTCGGCGTTGCGCCAGACGGTCAGGTCGATCGTGATGTAGCGGCTGGGGTCGTCCGGACCCGCCTTGCCCCGGTAGGTCACCACGGCGATGTGCCCGGCCTTGCTGAGCACACAGATCTGCGAGCCGGACGTGAGCTGGTCGAGTTCGATCTTTTCGGTGAAGCGGGTCTCCTCACGGCAGACCTTCAGCGACCCCTTCTGCGAGTTCTTCAGCACCACCAGCTTGCCGTTGGCGCTGCCGACCCGCTCGTCGCCGAAGAGGGAGTCCCAGTAGAAGTAGAAGTCGCCCTTGCCGTAACTGACACCGCTGCCGTCGTCCTCCTGCGGCCGGGGCGGGTTGTCGGCGAGCTTCAGCGCGTAGTTCGCGGTCACGTCGATGTCCTCGTAGGAGACGGGCCGGGGGTCGGCCGGCTTCTCCCGGGCCTTGTCCCCGGAACCGCTGCCGCCCGAACCGCCGTTGGCGGACGACGTGGCCCGGTCGTCCTTGCCGGACTTGTCGGAGTCGTCCGGCGCGAACTTGCCGATGAGTCCGAGGACGATCAGCGCGGCGAAGACCGACGCGCCGACGATCAGGCCGGTCCGCTTGGGCCGGGGACCGGCGGGCTGGAAACCGGGCTGGCCCCAGCCCGGCTGCTGGAAGCCGGACTGCTGGAAACCGGACGGGGGAAAGCCGGGCTGCTGGAAACCGGACTGGTGGTGGGGCGGCGGGGTGGAGTGGCCCTGGGGCCGGGTGCTCTGCTGCCAGTGGCCGGGCGGCACGGGTCCGGGGGCTCCGGGCGCGGCGGGTCCGGTCTGTGTCGGTGCGGCGGCCACCGCGTATCCGGTCGGCGTGTACGGGTGGGGGTTGCCCGGCGTCTGCGGCCCCGGGGAGAACTGCGTGGGCGTGGGGGTCGCGTTGGGCTGCGGGGGCGGCGTCGGCGCGGGGGCGGGCATCCGCAGCCGCTCCGTGATCGACCCGGCGACGGCTCGCGGGAGCCAGTCCTCGCCCTGGCGCAGGGGTTCGGGTGAGATCTCGTGGCACATCCGGATGATGTCGGCCAGGGCCGGACGGTCGGCCGGGTCGCGGCTGAGGCAGCGGGTGACCAGGGGGCGGAGTTCGTCGGGCAGCCGGCTGAGGTCGGGGTCCTCGTGGACGATCCGGTAGAGCACCGCGTGCGAGGGCCCGTCGCCGAACGCGGGCGCGCCGATCGCGGCGTAGGCGGCGATCTGGCCGAGGGCGAAGACGTCGGTGGCCGGGGTGACCGTGCCGACCGCCGCCTGTTCCGGCGACATGAACGCCGGGGTGCCGACGCTGACACCCGTACCGGTCAGGGCAGTCGTGTCGGCGGCCCGGGCGATGCCGAAGTCGATGACGCGCGGGCCGTCGTCGGCGAGCAGGACGTTCGCGGGCTTCAGATCGCGGTGGACGATGCCCGCGCCATGGATGACGCCGAGCGCCTCGGCCACCCCGACCGTCAGCAACAGCACACTGCGCAACGGCAGTCCGCCGTACCGGGCCACCGCGTGCGCGAGCGAAGGACCCGGCACGTAGGCCGTCGCCAGCCAGGGCTGCGGACCCTCGGTGTCCGAGTCGATCACCGGGGCCGTGTACAGGCCCTGCACGCGCTGCGCGGACCGCACCTCCTGCTGAAAACGCCGCCGGAACTCCGGATCCTCGCTGAACTCGGCCCGGATCACCTTGATCGCGAGCGGCCGCCCACCGGGCGTGTACGACAGGTACACCTTGCCCATTCCGCCCGCGCCCAGCACGGCGGCCAGCCGGTAACCCCCCACCACGGTCGGGTCGTCGGCCTTGAGTGGCTGGAACGGGCCGGTCGAAGGTGCGCTGTTCATAAGGTCCCCCTGGTCACGGCAGTTCGGAGCCCGCACGCGCCCCGAAGATCAGACGAGAGCGTACCGAATGCGGGGGCGGGTCAGGGGCTGGCCACATCGAAGGTGTACCGCAGCGGCGCCCGGTCCGTACGGGGGTCGCGGCGGTAAACGTACAGCGCCGACACCCGTACACCCCCATCGGGGTCGTCGGGCCCGGAGGGGCCGTGCGGCGGGCAGGGGCGGGTCACCTGCAGTGTGTGCGGCCGGTCGGCGACCCTCGTGCGCAGCCCGTCGGCCGGACCCCCGTCGAGCACCGCGGATTCCCAGCGGGCCGTGTCGTTCCTGTCCATCCTGTCCATGGAGACAGTTTAGCTATTGCGCAATTCATGAAGGTTCACGAGGTCCCGCACATTGGCCGGGCGCTGCCCGTCCGCGCGGAGGAGAGCGGCCTTGCCGCACCCCGGCACCGGGTCCATGCTGGTCCCATGGGTGACCAGCCCGGCCGCGAGCCCACCGTGTCCGTTCGGCAGGACCTCCGGTTGCTGGAGGCCGCCGGAGCGCACCCGGACGGCGCCTCCGTGCCGCAGCTGGCCCACGACGCCGGACTGCCGGAGTCCACCGCCCGGCGGCTGCTGCACGAGCTCGCCCGGGACGGCTATCTGGACGAGCTGGACGACGGCGCGTTCACCCTCCGCCAGCGGGATCCCCACCTGCGGGCCGCCGCCGACGGCCTGGCGCTGCAGGAGCGCATCCGGCCCCTGCTCTCCTCGCTGCGCGACAGCCTGTCCGCCGCCGCCTACCTGACGCTCTACGACGAGGGCGAGATCCGGGTCCTGGAGATCGTCGACAGCCCGCGGGCCCCACGGGTGGACGTCTGGGTGAGCTTCCAGGAGGCCGGGCACGCCACCGCGCTCGGCAAGAGCGTGCTGCGCGAGCTGGACGAGGAGGCGCGCGCCAACTACCTTTCCCGGCACTCCCTGGCCGACCTCACCCCCCGCACCATCACGCACCGGGAGGAGCTGCTGCGACAGCTCGACGCGGACCACTCGGGCCGGCTCTCGCTGGACCGGGGGGAGTACTCCCGGGGCACGACGTGTGCGGCGGTGCCCGTGTACAGCGGTGACCAGGTCGGTTCGATCGGCATCTCGTTCCGGTCGGACCGGATGTACCGGACCACCGAGGTCAGGGCGCAACTGCTGGAATCGGCGCTGCGCGTCACCCGGCGCCTGACCCTCCCGGACTGCTGATCCGCGCCTGCTCCTTGCGGACTGCTGATCCGCCCCCGGTGCCCCTCGGCCTCGGCCCCTCAGCCGGTGACGATGCCGGCGACCAGATTGATCGTGGTGGCCAGGACGCTGGCGCCGAAGACGTACGACAGCAGGCGGTGACGGAGGGCTACGGCCCGGATCCGGGAGGTGGAGACGTTGTTGTCGGAGACCTGGTACGTCATGCCCAGGTTGTAGCTGAAGTAGAGGAAGTCGATGTAGCGCGGCGGTTCCTTCGTGTTGAAGTCAATCCCGCCTCCGGGCGTCTGGTGGTAGATGTACGCGTAGCGGGCCGCGTACATCAGGTGGAGCGCCGCCCAGGACATGAACACGCCGCCGAGCGCCAGGGCGGCCGCCGTGTGGCTCAGGTCCGAGTCGCCGATCAGCAGCAACAGCACGATGCCGACCAGACCGGACAGGGCGGCCGTGACGACGACGAGTTCCTCGGCGAGCGGCCGGAACTCCTCGCGCAGGGCGTTGTCGTGGGTCGCGGCGGCGTCCATCGGCCACAGGACGAGCCATCCCGTGACGACGAAGACGGCCTGGGAGAGGGCTATGCCGACGAGGAAGCCCAGCGGCACGTTGGTGAGGAGGACGCCGACCAGTACGCCGACGGCGGATCCGACCAGCGCGGAGCCCGCGAGCCGGGGAACGGCGGGGAGCAGGAACCGGCGGTAGGTGTTGAAGTGGTTCATGTTCGAGGACTTCAACCGCCGCGTCCGGCTGCCGCTCGGCTTCCGAATCGAGCAGCCCGCCCGCGAACTGGTCTTCCTGACCCCGTCCGGGCGCGCGGAGTTCTCCTCCGCCGCCCTGCCCGACGTGGTGCCCGAGCCCGGCACCCTGGCGCTCGGCACGATGCGGTCGCACGACCAGTGGAACACCACCATCTACTCCGACAACGACCGCTACCGCGGCATCAAGAACCTGCGCACGCTGGTCTTCATGAACGGGGCGGACATGCGCGAGCGGGCCCGATGTAGGACACCCCGGCCGCCTGCGAGCGGGCGTAGGCGGCGGTGAGGGTGCGCTTGGCCGCGGGAGTGAGCCCCGGTTCGGCGGAGGGCTCGGCGGACTCCCGGGGCAGCACCTCGCCGAGCTGCGCGGCGAGCGCGTCGGGGTCGACCCCCGCCCGGGACAGCAGCCCGCGCGAGGGCTCGACCTGGGTGGCCGCCCACAGCAGATGCTCGGTGTCGAGGTCCGCGGTGCCGTCATCGGCCGCCTTGCTCTTCGCCCGGCCCAGCAGCTCGTGGGAGGACTCCGTCAGCAGCCGCCCGATCGGAACGCGCTGCATGGCGGGGGCGAGGAGGCGGGCGACATGCCGAAGAACCGGTTCAGCAGATCACTGAACGGATCGGACGGACCGAGCGGCGAACCGAACGCCATCGACATGTCAGCTCCAGGGAAGGCGAAGGGGCTCGCCCACTCGAACGCGATGTCCACCACCCCGCAAACGGAGCAGCCCCCTCGACGCCGCCCCGTCCAGAGGCGGTCTACTGCCCCATCTCGTACGCCCCCGACAGCGCCTCCACGCGCTCCCAGATCCGCTCCGAACGGGCCGCGTCCACGACGGGACGGCGGACCGCGCTCAGCGCCCAGTCCTGCTGGTCCCCGGTCGCGGAGTCCTTGCCGTGCAGCTCGACGGCGTGCGCGGAGAAGTCGCGGACGAGCACGGCGAACAGCTCGTCCAGCAGTTCCTCGTCCAGGCCGGTCAGCCGGGCCTGCTCCAGGATCAGCTGGCCGTGGACGACCAGGGCGAAGAGCTGGCCGACGGCGAGGAGGAGGTCGAGATCGCGGCTCTGCTCCTCGTCGGGGGCGGCCGTCTCGACGAACGTGCACAGGGCGTCGGCCTGCTCGCGGAAGCGGGCGACGTTCGGCACCTCGGCGTACGCGTCGAACGCGGTGCGCCAGTCGTGGAAGCGTACGGAGCCGAGGCCCCGCGCCGGTCCCTGCTGGAACAGGAACGCGTCGTCCGCGGCGTCGAGGCGGGTCGGGACGGCCGGATAGTCGACCGGGTTCAGCAGGTGGTTGTGCATGAACTTCAGGATCAGCGCGAGGTTCACGTGGACCGTGCCCTCCAGCTTCGGCAGGCCCCGGATCTCGATCGCGGCCTGGGCGAAGTAGTTGTCCTTCTCGAAGCCCTTGGCGGCGATGACGTCCCACATGAGGTCGATGACCTTCTCGCCCTCCGTGGTGACCTTCATCTTCGTCATCGGGTTGAAGAGGAGGTAGCGGCGGTCGTCGGGTCCGGCGGAGCGGAAGTAGTCGACGGCACGGTCGCTGAACAGCTTCATCCCGACGAGCCGGACGTAGGCGTCGGTCAGCTCACGGCGCACGTGCGGGAAGGCGGTGACGGGGCGGCCGTAGAGGATGCGGTTGCTCGCGTGGGTGACGGCCTCGTACATCGCGTGCTCGCAGATGCCGATGGAGGCGGTGCAGAGGTTGAACTTGCCGACGTTGACGGTGTTGAGCGCGGCGTCGAAGGCGGCCCGGCCGGTGTGGAGGATGTCGGCGGGCGCCACCGGGTAGTCGGCGAGGCGGAACTCGCTGACGTACTTGGAGGAGTCGACGACGTTCTTCACGAGCTGGTACGCCTCGTGGCGGCTGTCGGCGGCGAAGAAGACGTAACCGTCGGGGCCCTCGATGTCGGTACGGCGGCCGAAGACGGAGACGAGACCGGCGGCGTTGCCGTTGCCGATGTAGTACTTGGAACCGGAGGCCCGGAAGCCGCCTTCGCCGTCCGGCGTCAGCAGCATGTCGGTGGAGTAGATGTCGGCGCCGTGGGTCTTCTCGGAGAGGCCGAAGGCGAACACCTCACCCTGGGAGAGAAGTTCGGCAGCCCGGGCACGGGCCTCGGCGTTGTCGCTCTGCCAGACCGGGCCGAGGCCGAGGATGGTCACCTGCCAGGCGTACCAGTAATCCAGGCCGTAGAAGCCGAAGATCTCGTTGAGTGCGGCGATCCGGGCGGTGTCCCAGCGCTGGTCCTGCTCCTTCGCCGCGGCGGCCGGGGTCAGGAAGGTGGCGAACAGGCCCTCCTTCGCGGAGAACGCGAGGAAGTCGCCGAGCCAGGCGCGGGAGCGGTAGTCCTCGATCAACCGGCGCTTGCCGCGCGCCTCGAACCAGTCGACCGTGGCGCGGAGCAGCCTGCGGGTCTCCGGGTCGAAGTGCTCGGGGTCGTAGGTGCGCGGGTTGAACAGGAGCGACGCGGAGTCGGCCATGGCGGGTGCCTTCCGGGAGGGTGAGGGTTTCTTCGGTGGTACGGAGGTGGCGGGCGGCGCGCCGTTTCAGGCGTCCGGGCCCTCGGCTTCGAGCCGGTGGAGCGTGGCGAGTACGTCGTCGAGCCAGGCGATCGTCATGCGCTCGTACGCGATGCCGCCGCGCAGCACGACGTGCTGGAGTTCCTGGCCCGCGTCCGGCGGCGCGGGGGCGTCGGGCCCGGTGAAGTCGCGCAGCTCCCCGGCGAGGTAGTGCGCGAGCCGGTCCCGGTGCGCCTGGTGGTGGCGTTCGACCTCGCGGATCAGGGCGGCCGGGTCGTCGAAGGCCGCGCCCCGGATCTTCACGGCGAGGTCGTGCCGCAGGCTCTCGGGCTCGATCGGCTTGTGCAGCCATGCGGCGAGGGCGGCGCGGCCGGGCCCGGTGACGGAGTATTCCTTCTTGTCCGGCCGGCCCTGCTGCTCCACCTCGCGGACCAGCAGGAGGCCGTCGGTCACCATGCGGCCCAGCACGCGGTAGATCTGCTGGTGGGTGGCGGTCCAGAAGTATCCGATGGACCGCTCGAACCGCCGGGCCAGCTCATAGCCGGAGCCGGGCCGCTCCAGCAGGGAGACGAGGATCGCGTGGTCGAGGGCCATACCGCGATCCTTCTATGCAACTCGTTGCATAGACAAGTCGTGGAGCCCGGGTGAGACACGGCTCACCCGGGCCCGGTCGGCCACGACGACGAAAGGGGTGTTTCGGTCGGACCCGGCGGGGCACCCGGGGCACGCCACCGCCGAGCAGGAAGGGCACGACGATGACGAGCGACGGACCGCAGGACCCGAAGCGATTGCACCCGCGCCCCGACTTCCCCCAGCAGGACCAGGAGCATCCCGGCTGGACCGGCCCCATGGACCCGCCACCCGATCACGGCGAGGAGTCCTACCGGGGGTCGGGTCTGCTCGACGGCCGGAAGGCCCTGATCACCGGCGGCGACTCCGGCATCGGCCGAGCGGTCGCGCTGGCCTACGCGCGCGAGGGCGCGGACGTGGTGCTGACCCATCTCCCCGAGGAGGAGACGGAGGCCCGGGAGACCGCCCGCCTGGTGGAGGACGCGGGCCGTGGCGCGGTGCCCGTCGTCTGCGACATCCGGGACGAGAAGCAGTGCCGGGCACTCGTGGAGCGGACCGTGTCGGAATACGGCCGCATCGACGTCCTCGTGAACAACGCGGCGTACCAGATGTCCCAGCCCGACGGGATCTCCGCGATCTCGACCGAGCAGTTCGACCGGGTGATGCGGACCAATCTCTACGGGATGTTCTGGCTGTGCAAGTTCGCTCTGCCGCACATTCCGGCGGGCGGCTCGATCATCAACACCACCTCCGTGCAGGCGTACAAGCCGAGCCCTCATCTGCTCGACTACGCGATGACGAAGGGCGCGATCGTCACCTTCACCCAGGGCCTCGCCCAGATGCTGGCCCCCGACGGCATCCGCGTCAACGCGGTGGCGCCGGGCCCCGTCTGGACGCCTCTCATTCCGGCGACGCTGCCGGACACCGCGGAGTTCGGGAAGCAGAGCCCGCTGGGCCGCCCCGCACAGCCGGCCGAGATGGCGCCCGCCTATGTCTTCCTGGCCTCCGCGAACGCCTCGTTCATCACCGGCGAGATCATGAACGCCACCGGCGGGACACCGCTTCCCTGATCCGGCGGCCGCACGATTGGCGCATGCCGGGTCCGGGAAGGCGTGACGAATGCCCATGAATCATCAGGAAGCACCGATTCTCGACGCCCTCGCCGCCTATCACGAACGGGACGAGCTGGGCTTCTCCCCGCCCGGCCACAAGCAGGCCCGGGGGGCCTCCCCCGCCGTACGCTCCGTTCTGGGCGACGCGGTGTTCTTCGGGGACGTACTCGCCACGGGCGGGCTTGACGACCGGCGGGGGAAGTCCGCAGTGCTGCGGCGCGCCGAGGACCTCATGGCCGACGCCGTGCACGCGGAGCACGCGTTCTTCTCCACCTGCGGCAGTTCCCTGTCGGTGAAGGCGGCCATGCTGAGCGTCGCCGCCCCCCATCAGAAGCTTCTGGTCGGCCGGGACGCCCACAAGTCCGTCATCGCCGGCCTCATCCTGTCCGGGGTCGAGCCCGTCTGGCTGGAGCCGCAGTGGGACGCGGAGCGGCACCTGGCGCACCCGCCCTCGGCCGCGACCCTGGAGAAGGCCTTCGCGGAGCACCCGGACGCGCGCGGCGCCCTGGTCACCAGCCCCACCCCGTACGGCACGGCGGCGGACCTGCGCGCGATGGCCGACGTCTGCCACCGGCGGGCCAAGCCGCTGATCGTGGACGAGGCCTGGGGCGCTCACCTGCCCTTCCACCCCGATCTGCCGTCCTGGGCCATGGACGCGGGCGCCGATGTCTGCGTCACCAGCATTCACAAGATGGGCAGCGGGCTGGAGCAGGGCTCGGTCTTCCATCTCCAGGGCGGTCTGGTGGACCACGACACCCTGGCCTCGCGCGCGGACCTCCTCGGTACCACCAGCCCGTCCGTGCTGCTCTGGGCGGGGATCGACGGCTGGCGCCGCCAGATGGCCCTGGACGGGCATGGCCTGCTCTCCCGGGCCCTGGAGCTCACCGCGACGGTACGCCGGAGCATCGAGGAGATCGACGGGATGCACGTCAACGGGGAGGGCGACTTCTGCGGGCCCGGCGCCGCCGCCGAGTTCGACCCCCTGCCCGTGATCATCGACATCGAGGGGCTCGGCACCACCGGCTACCGGGCGGCCGACTGGCTGCGCCGGCGGCACCGGATCGACATGCACCTCGTGGACCACCGCCGGATCAGCGCCCAGTTCACCCACGCCGACGACGCGACCACCGCCGAACGCCTGCTGACGGCGCTGCGGGACCTCTCCCGGAACGCGCACACCCTCCGCCCCGCCCCTGAGGTCCACGTGCCCACGCCCGACGAGCTCAGGCCCGACCAGGTCTGCCTTCCGCGCGACGCCTACTTCGCCGCGACGGAGGACGTACCGGCCGACAAGGCGGTGGACCGCGTCGCCGCCGAGATGATGACGCCCTACCCGCCCGGCATCCCGGCCGTGCTCCCCGGCGAGCGGATCACCGCGCCCCTGCTGCGCTACCTGCGCTCCGGGGTGGAGGCGGGCATGAACGTGCCCGATCCCGCCGACCCCGGCCTGGAGACCATCCGGGTGTGCGCCGACCGGTAGGACCGGCCAAGGCGCCCTGACCCGTGCGCGCGGATCGGCGCCCCTCCCGCACGGGTCAGGGC
>NZ_JBHXJG010000154.1:0-17630 GCF_042723425.1 Streptomyces sp. NPDC058375
GCTCTACGAGCTCCGCGGCCCCGCCGCATCATGATCAATCGGACGTTTCACGTGAAACATGGAACGTGAAACATGGCACGTCCGGTCGCGGATCAGGCAGCCCCTCCGGCCGCCGCCACCCCCGCGCCCGCAGGCTCCTCGTCGCCCTCGTCTCCGGCCGGCCCGGTCCGCGTACCGCGACCGGTCCCACCGCCCCGCAGGCCCGCCCCGCCCGCCCGGGAGCCGGTGTCCGTCGCGGGATCGGCCCCTGCCTCCTTGGCCTCCGCGGCGATCCGCGCCTCCTGCTCCTCCCGTTCCGCCTTCTCGCGCGCCTGGGCCGCCAGATCCACCCGGCCCTCGGGCTTGATGTGGGCGATGACACCGGGGTGAGCGATCGAGGGAAGGATGTGGCGCCACATCTCCGCGACCTGCTCGCGCAGGTCGGCCCGCCCGGAGTCGGCCTCCGAGACCAGCTGGATACCGGTGAACGAGGCGACGATGATTTTGGCCGACACCATCGGGTCGATCTGCGGGAACACCTCGCCGCGCTCCTGCCCCAGCTCCAGCATCCGGGCGGTCGCGTCGATCCAGTCGCCCCACGGATGCGGTCCGCCGAGGAAGACGCCCTCGATGGAGAGCCTGGTACCGGCCCGGGCCATCGCGTTGTGGCGCAGGGCGAAAGCGAACTGCTGGCCGCCGTCCACCAGGGACTGGAGCGGCGATCCCTCCTGCTCGAACTCGACCGTGGAGGTCTGCTCGTCCATGATCGCCTGCGCGATCGCCTCCTTGGAGGCGAAGTGGAAGTACAAGGCCCCCTTCGTGACCTTGGCGCGGCGGAGAATCTCCGAGATGGCGGCACGCTCGTAGCCGTAGTCGTCGAAGACACTCGCCGCGGCATCCACGATCGACCGCCACGTCTGGACCGCGCGAGCCTGCTTCGCCATTTCCTGCCTCCGGGACGTTCTGTGCGCTCAGCCCTTCACCGCCGAGACGCCGTCGATCCAACCTCTGCGGCCAGCGTATGCAAGTACGCCGTTGCACCGGCCATCGGTCTGTCCGGAAACCGTGCCCGCACCCGGTGGATCACCGCCCGCGGACGACCGCTGCCGTCCTTCCCTCAGCCCCTCTCCTACCCGGCTGTCCGTACCCCGCCCACCCGTCGAAAACACGGAAGGGTCACGGAACAAGGGACACGGAACAGAAGAGAGACACCGAACAACGGAAGAGACTGAACAGAAGAGGCTGAACAGAGGAGCAACGACGAAGAACCCCCGCTCCGGATCTCTCCGAAGCGGGGGCTCTCTCGATTCAACTTCAACAGCCGCAAGCGACTGCCGTTGTGCGCGAGGGGGGATTTGAACCCCCACGTCCCTAAGGACACTGGCACCTGAAGCCAGCGCGTCTGCCGTTCCGCCACTCGCGCATGAGTGGTGTTTTCAGACTCTCACCTCGGGGGGTGAGCGCCTGGCGACAAACGGAAGATTAGCACGCTGGACAGGGTGGATTCACATCCGTTGTTTCGCCGGCTCCGGGAGGGGAAGCGGGAACCCCGAACCATCGCCCCCCACTCCTCCAGAGTGCGTCCCGGGTGCGGGACACTGTGAGGAGGCCACCTCTACGATCCGTGTGAGGGGTGACACTCATCCACAGGCCAGACAAGGGGAACCAGCCGATTTCCCGACGCGTGGATACGATCAGTAAGCAGTACAGGGACGATGACAACGGAGGAGGTGCCCCATGGGGGTCATGAAGCGTTTCGAGCAGCGCCTCGAGGGGCTGGTCAACGGCACCTTCGCCAAGGTCTTCAAGTCCGAGGTGCAGCCCGTCGAGATCGCCGGCGCCCTCCAGCGCGAGTGCGACAACAACGCGACGATCTGGAACCGCGAGCGGACCGTCGTCCCCAACGACTTCATCGTCGAGCTCTCCACCCCCGACTACGAGCGGCTCAGCCCGTACTCGGGTCAGCTGGGCGACGAGCTCTCCGGCCTGGTGCGCGACTACGCCAAGCAGCAGCGCTACACCTTCATGGGGCCGATCAAGGTCCATCTGGAGAAGGCCGACGACCTCGACACCGGGCTCTACCGGGTCCGCAGCCGCACGCTGGCGTCGAGTTCGTCACAGCAGGACCCGTCGGCGCCGGACCGGTCCGCGCCCGGGCGGCCCGCCGCCCCGCAGGCTCCCGGCGGCTACGGCTACCCCCCGAGCGCCGCTCCGCCGATGCCCGCGGCCCCGCCGCCGGGCGCCGGACGGCCCCCGGCCCCCACGAACGACCGGCGCCCGCCGGCCGCGCCCGGCCCCCTGCCGGACGCCCGGACGCGACGCTGGATCGAGATCAACGGCACGCGCCATCAGATTTCCCGCCCGACGTTGGTGATGGGACGATCCACCGACGCCGACGTGCGGATCGACGACCCCGGCGTATCGCGCCGGCACTGTGAGATCCGGACCGGAACGCCCTCGACGATCCAGGATCTCGGGTCTACCAACGGCATCGTGGTAGACGGGCAGCACACCACCCGCGCTACGCTCCGCGACGGCTCGCGGATCGTCGTGGGCAGCACCACCATCGTTTACCGGCAAGCCGAAGGGTGAAGCGGGGGCAATGTCAGAGCTGACCCTGACGGTCATGCGGCTAGGTTTCCTGGCTGTTCTGTGGCTGTTCGTCATCGTGGCCGTACAGGTCATCCGCAGCGACCTGTTCGGAACGCGCGTCACGCAGCGCGGCTCACGCCGCACTGCCGCCGACGCGCGCCCGCAGCAGGGCCGCCAACAACAAGCGGCGCCGCCCCAGCAGCGCCAGCAGCCCGGGCGGCAGCGCCGCGGGGCACCCACAAAGCTGGTCGTGTCCGAAGGCACGCTCACGGGCACGACGGTCGCGCTCCAGGGCCAGACCATCACCCTGGGCCGGGCCCACGATTCAACGATCGTGCTGGACGACGACTACGCGTCCAGCAGGCATGCCAGGATCTACCCGGACCGTGACGGTCAGTGGATCGTCGAGGATCTCGGGTCCACCAACGGCACGTATCTGGAACGGACCCGGCTCACCACCCCGACACCAGTTCCGCTGGGCGCGCCGATCCGTATCGGCAAGACCGTCATCGAGCTGCGGAAGTAGTACGACAATGAGCGAGCGGAGCGAGCGAGCCGCGGCGGCCTGGACGACGGACGCTGCCCGGTTCCCGACCGGAGGGTGGGCAGTGTGGCTCGAGACAGGCTGTACCCCGAGGCGGACCCGACGGGGCAGGTGCGCATGAGTCTGTCGCTGCGCTTCGCCGCCGGGTCGCACAAGGGCATGATCCGGGAGGGGAACGAGGACTCCGGCTACGCCGGCCCCCGTCTCCTCGCCATCGCCGACGGCATGGGCGGTCAGGCGGCCGGTGAGGTCGCCAGCTCCGAGGTGATCTCCACGCTCGTCCCGCTCGACGACGACGTCCCGGGATCCGACCTCCTGACCTCGCTCGGCACCGCCGTGCAGCAGGCCAACGACCAATTGCGCGTCATGGTCGAGGAGGACCCCCAGCTGGAGGGCATGGGCACCACGCTCACCGCCCTGCTCTGGACCGGTCAGCGCCTCGGCCTGGTGCACGTCGGCGACTCCCGCGCGTACCTGCTGCGCGACGGCGTCCTGACGCAGATCACCCAGGACCACACCTGGGTGCAGCGCCTCGTCGACGAGGGCCGGATCACCGAGGAAGAGGCCACCACCCACCCGCAGCGCTCCCTGCTGATGCGGGCGCTGGGCAGCGGCGACCATGTCGAGCCGGACCTCTCCATCCGCGAGGTCCGCGCCGGCGACCGCTATCTGATCTGCTCCGACGGCCTCTCCGGTGTGGTCTCGCACCAGACGATGGAAGAGACCCTCGCCAGCTACCAGGGCCCGCAGGAGACCATCCAGGAGCTGATCCAGCTCGCTCTGCGCGGCGGCGGCCCGGACAACATCACCTGCATCGTCGCCGACGTCCTGGACGTCGACAACAACGACACCCTGGCCGGGCAGCTCAACGACACCCCGGTCGTCGTCGGCGCGGTCGCGGAGAACCAGGCCCAGCTGGGCGACGGCGGGGCCATGCAGACGCCCGCCGGCCGCGCGGCCGGCCTCGGCCGCCCCGTGCCGCCGCCCTCCGGCGGCTTCGGCCCGCCCGGCAGCGGCGACACCGGCTACGGGGGCATGCCGGACGGCTCCTACGACGCCTACACGGACGACGACTTCGTCAAACCGCGCGGCGGCCGTAAATGGCTGAAGCGTTCCGTCTACATCGTGCTCGCGCTGGCCGTGATCGGCGGCGGTCTGTACGGCGGCTACCGCTGGACGCAGACGCAGTACTACGTCGGCGCGCAGGACGAGAACGTGGCGCTGTTCCAGGGCATCAGCCAGGACCTCGCCTGGGTCTCGCTCTCGAAGGTCGAGAAGAACCACCCCGAGATCGAGCTCAAGTACCTGCCGCCGTACCAGCGCAAGCAGGTCGAGTCGACCATCGCCGAGGGCAACATCACCGACGCCCGCAAGAAGGTCGCCGAGCTGGCCGCCCAGGCCTCCGCCTGCAAGAAGGACGCGCAGCGCCGCGCGGCCGACGCCGAGAACCGGGCCCGTACGGGCGAGGGCGAGGCCGGCGGCACCGCCGGGGCCCCCGCCACCAGGACTTCCGCCACGTCCGCCGCCAAGGGGACCAAGCCGACCACCGCTCCCACTCCCGGCCCCAGCCTCTCGGAGGAAGAGAAGAAGCTGGTCCCGCAGTGCGGTAAGCAGTAAGCCGTAGGGGGCCTTCAGCACCATGAGCGTTGTCACCAACACGACCACCATCGGCGCGATCGACGCACCGAGCCGCCGTAACACCGAGCTGGCGCTCGTCGTCTTCGCCGTCGCCATCTCGGTGTTCGCCTACGCCAACGTGGGCCTCGCCCTCAACGGCGAACTGCCCGCGGGCATGCTCGGCTACGGGGCGGGGCTCGCGCTGCTCGGCGGGGTCGCTCACCTCGCGGTGCGCAGGTTCGCCAAGTACGCCGATCCGCTGCTGCTGCCGCTGGCGACCCTGCTCAACGGGCTGGGCCTGGCGCTGATCTGGCGGCTGGACCAGTCGGAGCGCTTCCAGGCCCTGGACACCTTCGTCCCCGCCGCCTCGAAGCAGCTCCTGTTCTCCGCCATCGGCGTGGGCATGCTGGTCGCGGTCCTGGCCATCCTGAAGGATCACCGCATCCTCCAGCGCTACACGTACATCTCCATGGTGGTGGCGCTGTTCCTGCTGATCCTGCCGATGTTCTTCCCCGCCGTGAACGGCGCCAAGATCTGGATCAAGATCCCGGGCTTCGGGACGCTCCAGCCCGGCGAGTTCGCCAAGATCATCATCACCGTGTTCTTCGCGGGCTACCTGATGGTCAAGCGGGACGCGCTGGCCCTGGCCAGCCGCCGCTTCATGGGCCTGTACCTGCCCCGCGGACGGGACCTCGGCCCGATCCTCGCCATCTGGGCGATGTCGATCCTGATCCTGGTCTTCGAGACTGACCTCGGCACCTCGCTGCTCTTCTTCGGCATGTTCGTCGTCATGCTCTACGTAGCGACGGAGCGCACCAGCTGGATCGTCTTCGGTCTGCTGATGTCGGCAGTCGGCGCGGTCAGCGTCGCCACCTTCGAGCCGCACGTCCAGCAGCGTGTCACCGCCTGGCTCGACCCCTTCGCGGGCTGGGGTGAGGTGGCCGCGAGCGAGCAGATGGCGAAGTCCCTGATGGCCTTCGGCTCCGGAGGCACGCTCGGGACCGGGCTCGGGCAGGGCAACTCCGACCTGATCGGCTTCGCCGCCAACTCCGACTTCATCCTCGCCACCGTCGGCGAGGAACTCGGACTCGCCGGGATGATGGGCGTGCTCCTCATCTACGGCCTGATCGTCGAGCGGGGCGTACGCACCGCCCTGGCGGCCCGCGACCCGTTCGGCAAGCTGCTCGCGATCGGCCTCTCCGGCTCGTTCGCCATCCAGGTGTTCGTCGTCGCCGGCGGTGTGATGGGGCTCATCCCGCTCACCGGTATGACGATGCCGTTCCTGGCCGCAGGTGGTTCCTCCGTGCTCGCCAACTGGGCGCTGATCGCCATTCTGATCAGAATCAGCGACACCGCCCGCCGCCCGGCTCCGGCCCCCTCACCGTCGACCGACGCCGAAATGACCCAGGTGGTCCGACCGTGAACAAGCCGCTGCGCCGGATCGCGATCTTCTGCGGAATCCTCGTCATGGCTCTCCTCATCCGGGACAACTGGCTCCAGTACGTCCGTGCCGACGAACTGAACAGCCACAAGTACAACCGCCGCGTCGAGATCGAGCGGTACGCCCACGAGCGCGGCGACATCATCGTCGACGGCAAGGCCATCACCGGCTCCGTCGAGACCGAGGACAGCGACTTCACGTACAAGCGGGTCTGGAAGGACGGACCGCTCTGGGCACCGGTGACCGGCTATTCGTCGCAGGCCTTCGACTCCTCGCAGTTGGAGAACCTGGAAGACGGCATCCTCACCGGCAACGACGACCAGCTGTTCTTCGACCGGACCCTGTCGATGTTCACCGGCGAGAAGAAGCGCGGCGGCAACATCGTCACCACGCTGAACGGCGACGCCCAGAAGGCCGCCTTCGAGGGCCTCGGCGATAAGAAGGGCGCGGTGGTCGCCCTCGATCCGAAGAGCGGCGCGATCCTCGCCCTCGCGAGCACCCCGTCCTACGACCCTTCGGTCTTCGCCGGGAACTCCATGAAGGACTCGGAGAACCGGCAGAAGCTCCTGAAGGACAAGGACAAGCCTATGCTCAACCGGGCATTGCGCGAGACCTACCCCCCGGGCTCCACCTTCAAGGTCGTCACCGCCGCCGCCGCCCTGGAGAACGGGCTCTACGACGACATCGACGCCAAGACGGAGTCCCCGCTGCCCTGGAGGCTGCCGCAGACCGACAGGGACCTCCAGAACGAGGGCAACATCCCCTGCAAGGACGCCTCGCTGCGAGAGGCCCTGCGCTGGTCGTGCAACACCGTCTTCGGGAAGGTGAGCGACGACCTCGGCAACCAGAAGATGATCGAGCAGACGGACAAGTTCGGCTTCAACAAGGAAGTCTTCACGCCCGTCCGCGCCGACGCGAGCATCTACCCCGAGGACAACAAGCCGCAGAACGCGATGGCCGGCATCGGTCAGGCGTCCAACCGGACCACCCCGCTCCAGATGGCCATGGTGGCCTCCGCGATCGCCAACGACGGCAAGCTGATGGAGCCGTACATGGTGGCCGAGCGCCAGGCGCCGAACCTGGACCCGGTCTACACCCACGAGCCCGAGGAGCTCAGCCGCGCGCTCTCCGGTGAGAACGCCCAGAAGGTCCAGCAGATGATGGAGACCGTGGTCAAGGACGGCACGGGAACCAACGCGCAGATCCCCGGCGTCACAGTGGGCGGCAAGACCGGTACCGCCCAGCACGGTCTGAACAACAGCGAGAAGCCGTACGCCTGGTTCATCTCGTACGCGAAGACCGACAACGGCTCCCCGGTCGCCGTCGCCGTCGTGGTCGAGGACGGCAATGCCAACCGGGACGACATCTCCGGTGGCGGCCTGGCCGCCCCCATCGCGCGGGACGTGATGAAGGCGGTCATCGACAGCAAGAAGTGAGACCTGTCACGGCTGTCGCCCGTCATACCGGACATCGCATACCGGTCGGATATCGGCTGACGGGTGCGGGCTGATCACGTCACCCGTGCCCGGTAGCGTATGCGCGAACAGCGCACCGCCGCGGACCACACACGGGTGCGGTCGGGACTGACGGAGAGGGCTGGAACAGTTATGGAAGAGCCGCGTCGCCTCGGCGGCCGGTACGAGCTGGGCTCGGTGCTCGGCCGTGGTGGCATGGCCGAGGTCTACCTCGCCCACGACACCCGGCTCGGCCGCACCGTAGCGGTGAAGACGCTCCGGGCCGATCTGGCCCGTGACCCGTCGTTCCAGGCCCGGTTCCGCCGAGAGGCCCAGTCGGCCGCCTCGCTCAACCACCCCGCGATCGTCGCCGTGTACGACACCGGCGAGGACTACGTCGACGGGGTCTCCATCCCGTACATCGTGATGGAGTACGTCGACGGCTCCACCCTGCGGGAACTGCTGCACTCCGGCCGCAGACTGCTCCCCGAGCGCACGCTGGAGATGACGGTCGGCATCCTCCAGGCCCTGGAGTACTCGCACCGCGCCCAGATCGTCCACCGCGACATCAAGCCCGCGAACGTCATGCTGACGCGCACCGGCCAGGTCAAGGTCATGGACTTCGGCATCGCCCGGGCCATGGGCGACTCCGGAATGACGATGACGCAGACCGCCGCGGTCATCGGCACCGCCCAGTACCTCTCCCCGGAGCAGGCCAAGGGCGAGCAGGTCGACGCGCGCTCCGACCTGTACTCCACCGGCTGTCTGCTGTACGAGCTGCTCGCCGTGCGGCCCCCGTTCGTCGGGGACTCGCCCGTCGCGGTGGCCTACCAGCACGTCCGGGAGGAGCCGCAGCCGCCGAGCAACTTCGACCCCGAGATCACGCCCGAGATGGACGCGATCGTGTTGAAGGCGCTCACCAAGGACCCGGACTACCGCTACCAGTCCGCCGACGAGATGCGGGCCGACATCGAGGCCTGCCTCGACGGCCAGCCGGTTGCGGCGACGGCGGCGATGGGCGCCGCGGGGTACGGGGGCTACGACGGTTACAACGCCGACCAGCCCACCGCCGCCCTGCGCCCGACCGACCCGAACAACGCGCAGACCTCGATGCTGCCCCCGGTCAATCCGGACGACGGCGGCTACGGCTACGACGACCGCCAGGGCCGCCGGGGCCGGCAGAAGAAGAGCAACACCTCGACGATCCTGCTGGTCGTCGCGGGCATCCTGGTGCTCATCGGCGCGATCCTGATCGGCCGGGTGATCTTCTCCGACAACGGGGGCGACGACCAGGTCAAGGCGCCGAACCTGGTGGGCTCCACGCTCAAGGAAGCGGAGACGCTGGCGGACAGATCCGGCGTGACCGTGAACGTCGGCGCCGAGGAGCCGTGCGAGGAGCAGGAGAAGGGCGCGATCTGCTCGCAGAATCCGTCGGCCGACGCGACGATGGACAAGGACGGCACCGTCACGGTCGTCGTCTCCACCGGAGCGCCCACGATCGAGGTCCCCAACGTCCTGGAGAAGTCCGAGGACGGGGCCCGCGAGGAGCTGGAGAAGAAGGGCTTCACGGTCAACGTCACCACGGCGGAGTCCGAGAAGACCGAGGGCACCGTGATCAAGCAGGATCCTCCGGGCGGCGACCAGGCCGAGGACGGGGCCGAGATCACCATCACCGTGGCCATGCAGACGACCGACCCGATGCCCGACGTACGCACCCGTCAGTACGACGCCGCGGTGGCCCAGCTCAACCAGCTCGGGTTCACCAACGTC
The DNA here is from genome assembly GCF_042723425.1 of Streptomyces sp. NPDC058375. Classification (NCBI taxonomy): domain Bacteria; kingdom Bacillati; phylum Actinomycetota; class Actinomycetes; order Kitasatosporales; family Streptomycetaceae; genus Streptomyces; species Streptomyces sp. NPDC058375. The sequence continues at coordinate 9,398 of NZ_JBHXJG010000154.1, forward strand.
TCGCGGGCCGACGTGGACTCGGACAAGCCGGCCGGAGAGGTGGTCGAGCAGACCCCCGCGGGCCCGAGCAAGCAGGCCAAGGACGTGCAGATCGTCCTGAAGGTCTCCAAGGGCCCGGCCGAGCCGGAGCAGGTCCAGATCCCCGGTGACCTCGGCGGCAAGTCGTACCAGGACGCGAAGGCCCAGCTCGAAGGGCTCGGCTTCGTGGTCGCGCTCACCCCGGGTTCGGTCGACAAGCCGAACGCCAAGGTGGTCACCAGCAACCCTGCGCCGAACACCCAGGCGGAGAAGGGCAGCACCGTCAACCTCGTGACCATCGAGGGCGGCGGGCCCGGCGGGGGCGGCCTCTTCGGAGGCATGGGCGACGACTGACCCACCGGCCGCCCCAGCGGTACGCGAAGGGCCCCGGCCACCACGACGGTGACCGGGGCCCTTCCCGTGTACGTGAACGCGTACGCGCCGCTCAGCCCAGCTCGGCCGGGACCGTGCGGTCCTTGTCGACCTTCTCCGTACGCTCCAGCTCGCCCCAGACGATGTAGCGGTACTTCGAGGTGTAGACCGGGGTGCAGGTCGTCAGCGTGATGTAGCGGCCGGGCTCCTTGACGCCCGACTCCTCCGGGACCGGCTGGATCACGTCGACGTTGAACTTCGAGGTCTCGGGGAGCGTCTTGTAGACCTTGTAGACGTACCAGGTGTCCTTGGTCTCGAAGACGACCGGATCGCCGTTCTTCAGCTTGTGGATGTTGTGGAACTTCGCGCCGTGCCCGTCGCGGTGCGCGGCCAGCGTGAAGTTGCCCTCGTCGTCCCAGGGGAGGGCCGACTCGACGGGGTCGGTGTAGTAGCCCGCGATGCCGTTGTTGAGGGTCTTGGGGTCGGTGCCCTTTTTGACCAGCACCTCACCGTTGTCCATGGCGGGCACGTGCAGGAAGCCGATGCCGTCCTTGGTGTCCAGGGCGCCCGGGCCGTCCGCCCACTTGCTGCGGACCGTGTCGCCCTGCTTGTCGGCCTCCCGGTCGGCGAGCACGTTCGTCCACCACAGGGAGTAGACGACGAACAGCGCGAGCACCAGGCCCGCGGTGATCAGCAGTTCCCCGAAGACGCTGACGGCCGTCGCCACGGGGTGGCGGACGCGCCGGCGGGCCGGGGGCGGGGACGCGGACGTGTCGGTCCGCTCGTCGTGCTCGGTCCTCGCTGCCACCGCACCGTCCCTGTCGTGAGGATGTTCAGCCGACGAGCGCGTCGGGCTTCCCGTCGCTGCGTGGCCGTTCGTCGACCATCTTGCCCCAGACGATCAGCCGGTAGGTACTCGTGAATTCCGGGGTGCAGGTCGTCAGCGTGAGGTACCTGCCCGGCTTGTCGAACCCGGAACCGACCGGGATCGGCTCGATCACCGAGATGTTGGACGGGGAGGTCTGCGGAAGGATGTTGGCCATCTCGTACGTGTAGTACGCGTCCCGGGTCTCGACCACGATCGGGTCGCCGGGCTTCAGCTTGTTGATGTAGCGGAACGGTTCGCCGTGGGTGTTGCGGTGACCGGCCACGGAGAAGTTGCCCTGCTTGTCGGAGGGCATCGCCGTCTTGAGCTTGCCCTCGCCGTAGTGGCCGATCATCCCCCGGTCGAGGACCTTCTCCTTGTCGATGCCCTCGGCGATGGGGGCGACGACGTCCAGCTTGGGGATGTGCATGATCGCGAAGCCCTCGCCGGGCGCGAACACCCCGGGCTTGCGGTCGCCGCTGGCCCACTGGTCCTGGATCCGGTCGGTCTCCTTGCCGGCGATCTGGTCGGCCCGGATGTTGGTCCACCAGAGCTGGTAGGTGACGAACAGCAGCATCAGGACGCCCAGCGAGATGAACACCTCGCCGACCGCCCGGCTGGCGACGACCGCGGGGCTGTCCTTCGCCGCCCGGGCCGCGCGCCGGGCCTCCACCCGGGACATCGGGGCGGCGGCCGGGGCGGCCGGCTCCGCGACCGGTGCCGGGCGCCGGCGTCCGCGCCCCTTGGCCGCCCGCCGCCGCTCGGCCCGCCCGCCGGGGGGAGGCGAAGGGGCGGCGGGATCGGGGGAAGCGGCGGGGTCGGGTGCGGGGTCGGGGTCGGCCGGGATACGGGCGATGACTTCGGTGCGCGGCTCGGCGGGGAGATCCGGGGCCGGGATGTGGGCCATGACCTCCGTGCGCGGCTCGGCGGCGAGGTCCGGAGCGGGGGCCGGGGCCCATTCCCCGGCCTGGGTAGCCGGGGCTGCCGGGGCTACCGGGGCTATTCGCGCAGACGGCTCCTGCGGCCCGTACCAGTCGCGTTGGTACCCGGCGGGGTCGTACCACTCGTTCGGGGCTTCCTGGGGCTGCTGAGGCCCTTGGCGGGGCGCGTACCCGGCCTCGTACCCGGCCCCGAAGGCGGGTTCCGCCGGGGGCCGCGCCGCGGGTTCCGCCGCCGGGACGGTGTCCGACCGGAACCACGGCGACGTGTGCCCGCCGGGCAGCGGATCGTTGAGCGGATCCGCGAGGCCGTCCACCGCCGCCACGAACGCGCCGTCGGCCCCGTACGCCCCGTGCGCGTCAGGGCCCTCCGGTCCGGCGTCGTGCCCGGGGCGGCCTGCGGTCACGCGGCGGCCTTGCCCACCACCGGCGCGAGGCCCGCCGACCGCGCGACGGCCCCCTGGTCTCCGCACTGCTCCAACCAGTTGGCAAGCATCAGGTGGCCGTGTTCGGTGAGCACCGACTCGGGGTGGAACTGCACGCCCTCCACCACCCGGTCCCGGTGGCGCAGCCCCATGATGATGCCGTCCGCCGTGCGGGCGGTGACCTCCAACTCCGGGGGCAGCTCGCCGGGTTCGGCGGCGAGCGAGTGGTAGCGCGTCGCGGTGAAGGGGGACGGCAGCCCGGCGAAGACGCCCTGGCCCTCGTGGGTCACGGGCGAGGTCTTGCCGTGCAACAGCTCGGGGGCCCGGTCGACGACGCCGCCGTACGCCACCGCCATCGACTGCATCCCCAGGCAGACGCCGAAGACCGGGACGCCGGTGTCCGCGCAGTGGCGCACCATCTCGACGCAGACACCGGCCTGTTCGGGCGTGCCGGGGCCCGGCGATAGCAGGACGCCGTCGAAGCCGTCCTGGGCGTGCGCGGTGGTCACCTCGTCGTTGCGCAGCACCTCGCACTCGGCGCCGAGCTGGTACAGGTACTGGACGAGGTTGAAGACGAAGCTGTCGTAGTTGTCCACGACGAGGATGCGTGCGCTCACTGGCCGGCTCCTGCTCCACCGGCGCTCGCGCCGTCGACGGTCACATCACCGAACGGGAGCAGCGGCTCCGCCCACGGGAACACGTACTGGAACAGTGCGTAGACGACCGCCAGAACCAGCACGAGCGCGATGATGCTCCGCACCCATGCGTTGCCCGGCAGATGCCGCCAGATCCAGCCGTACATGCTGACCCCTCCATTCGGTACCCGCACCAGACTAGAGGGCCGCGGCCGGGGCGTGGGTCAGCCGGCGAAAAGCTCGGGTCAGCCGGCGAGCTCCGGCGGTCTCCCGTCGCTCACCGGCCGCGTCGCGTCCAGGTGCGCCCAGACGATCAGCCGGTGGCTGCTGCCCCATTCCGGCTCGCACGTGGTGAGCGTCAGATAGCGTCCGGAACCCTCGAAACCGGAGCCGCGGGGCACCGGGTCGACGACGGCGGTGTCGGTGGGCACGGTCCGGTACGGCTTCTTCGCGATGCGGTACGTGAACCAGGTCGTGCCGTCGTTGACGACGACCGCGTCCCCGGGGCGCAGCTCGCCGGCTCCGGCGAAGCCGCGTCCGGGCCCGGGGCCACGGGTTCGCGGGCCCACCGGCTCTGGAGGGTGTCGATCTCGCCCTCGGCCGCGGACGACGAAGAGGATGATCAGCGCGCCCACGGTGACGCACAGCTCGCTGAACGTTCTGACGACGAGTCGCACCGACACCGGACCGGCCTCCCCGGGGCTCGGCTGGGGCTCAGCCAGGGCTCACTCCGCAGGCTGGGCGTAGTGGAGATCCACTGTGCCCGAGTACCCGGGAAGAGTCACCGCCTCGTCCTCGTCGACTTTCCAGCCCAGCCCGTACGCCTTCACGTACAGCAGGTAGTTCTGGATCGCGGTGGAGTCGTTGAGCGCCCGCTTGAGCTTTCCGGGGTCGCCGACCGCGGTGACCTTGTACGGCGGGGAGTAGACGCGGCCCTGGAGGATCAGGGTGTTGCCGACGCAGCGGACCGCGCTGGTGGAGATCAGCCGCTGGTCCATCACCTGGATCCCGCGCGCCCCGCCCTGCCACAGCGCGTTCACCACGGCCTGCAGGTCCTGCTGGTGGATGACCAGGTCGTTGGGCTGGGGCTCGGGGTAGCCGGGGTTGGCGGTGGCGTCGGGGGGCGCGTCGTTGAGGGTCACGCTGACCGAGCCCCCGGTGATCTCCGTCGTGCCGGCCGCCCGCTCCAGGGCCTTCAGCTTGGCGTCCTCGGCCTCGGTGGAGCCGTCGTCGCGCTGGGCGAGGGCGTCGATGTCCGCGCGCACGGAGGCGGCGGAATCGTTCAGCTCGGCGTTCTTCTCGCTGCGCTCCCTGATCAGGTCGGAGAGCTTGAGCAGGGAGGAGTCACTGCGCAGATTGGTGCCCTTGGCGGTGTTGGCGCTGGTGACGAAGATGAGTCCGGCCAGGGCGAAGACCGCAGCGGTGAGCCCCCGGACCGCCCACACCGAGGTGCGCCGGGCCGGGCCTTCGGGGGAGTCGGCAGAATTGCTCAACGTACCCTTATCTCATCAGGCGCCAGGGAAGCACTACGCTAACGGACGCTCGGGGGCAGCAGCATTCCCCCTGGCACCCCGCCCCCGGCGCCCGCCACAGATCCCCTGCGCGGTCACGCAGCGCATCGACAGGAGAGTCCCTCGTGCCGAAGTCACGTATCCGCAAGAAGGCCGACTTCACGCCGCCCCCGGCGAAGCAGGCAACGGCTATCAAGCTGACCAACCGCAGCTGGGTCGCTCCGGTGATGCTGTCCCTGTTCCTCATCGGGCTGGCCTGGATCGTGGTGTTCTACGTGACCGAAGGCGATCTGCCGGTCGACGCCCTGGGCAACTGGAACATCGTGGTCGGCTTCGGCTTCATCGCCGGCGGCTTCGCCGTGTCCACGCAGTGGAAGTAGCGGACCACCTCCGCGCAAGCCTTGCCCTGAGTTACCCACAGAGTTATCCACAGTCGGGGGAAAAGGTCAGACGATCTGTGGATAACCTCCGCTCATGTTGACGCCGGTGTGACTGCAGCCTCCCTTGCCGAGGGGGGCTGCACCCCGTTGTCCAGGCGGAAAGATCCAGCTCAGCGACGAGGGGAACGCATGTTCCTCTTGCCATGCACAGGAATTCCCGCACACTGTGGACAACTTCGGTCCACCTGGGGGTGGAGCGCCCCGCCTCGCGGAAATTCCGGCTCAGGTGAGCGCGATCGTCCGGGCGACGATCATTCCGAGCGTGACCAGCAGGACGAGCGCGCAGGTGCCCGTCTGCACCGCCGTACGCCGCTCGCGCGGGGCGTGGACCATGCCGATGGCGATGGCGACGCCCGCGATCAGACCGCCGATGTGCGCTTCCCAGGCGATGCCGTCCCAGCGGAAGGTGAAGAATAGGTTGATCGCCAGCAGCACCAGCACCGGGCGCATGTCGTAGTTCATCCGGCGCATCAGCACAGCGGTCGCGCCGAACAGGCCGTAGACCGCGCCGGACGCACCCAGCGAAGGCTGGCCGGGCTCGGCGATCAGATACGTCAGGGCGCTGCCCGCGAGACCGGACAGCAGATAGAGCGCGAGATAGCGGGAGCGGCCGAGCGCCGCCTCCAGCTGTCCGCCGAGCCACCACAGCCCCAGCATGTTGAACCCGATGTGCACCACTTCCTGGTGCAGGAACATCGAGGTCACCAGGCGGTACCACTGGCCCTCGGCGACGCCAGAGGCGGGAACCAGCATCGGGGCCGGATCCCAACGCCCGAGCAGCGTCAGGTCGTTCACCAGCGCGGGACGGATGGTGACCAGGAGGAAGACGGCCAGATTGATACCGAGCAGGATCTTGGTGACCAGGCGCGGATCGGCGGCCACCGAGCCGCCCGCCAGCGTGCGCGGCCGGGAGGCGGCCGGGTCGTGCCCGGTGCCCGAGCCCTGGCGCACGCAGTCGGGGCACTGGAAGCCGACCGAGGCGCTGATCATGCACTCGGGGCAGACGGGCCGCTCGCAACGCGTACAGCTGATGCCGGTCTCGCGGTCGGGATGGCGGTAGCAGGTCGGCGTCGGCACACCGCTCCCCGCGGCGGCCCGGTCTCCCGGCGGCTGCTGCTCCATCGGTCCTGGCCTGCCTCTCGGTCCTCGTCGCTCGGGCGGCACGGACAGGGCCACCCCGCTGGTCCGCTATGTATCACTACGGACGGGCAGGGCGGTTGGTTCCCGCGAGGGGCACCCCCGCGAGGCCCCGGCGCCGCGGGCCGCCAGCGGGTCTCGACGACCGTCAGCGGGTCTCGACGACCACGGACTCGATCACCACGTCCTGGAGCGGACGGTCGGTGCGCGGGTTGGTCGGAGTGGCCGCGATCGCGTCGACCACCTTGCGGCCCGCCTCGTCCGCCACCTCGCCGAAGATCGTGTGCTTGCCGGTGAGCCAGGCGGTGGGGGACACGGTCAGGAAGAACTGCGAGCCGTTCGTCCCCGGGCCGGCGTTCGCCATGGCAAGCAGGTAGGGCTGGGTGAAGCCCAGCTCCGGGTGGAACTCGTCGGCGAACTTGTAGCCGGGGCCGCCGGTGCCGTTGCCCAGCGGGTCGCCGCCCTGGATCATGAACCCGCTGATGACGCGGTGGAAGACGGTGCCGTCGTACAGCCGGTCCGTGGACTTCTCGCCGGTCTCCGGGTTGACCCACTCGCGCTGCCCGGTGGCCAGCTCGACGAAGTTCCTGACCGTCTTGGGCGCGTGGTTCGGCAGGAGCCGGATCTCGATGTCGCCCCGGTTGGTCTTCAAGGTGGCGTAAAGCTGCTCGGCCACGATCTGCCTTCCCTCTTCCCTCGCGTTCCGTCAAAACCTTCGCTGACGTCCGGCGATCCTCCCACGGACCGGGAAACGTACGGCCGGATGCCGGGCGAAACGGCGCGTTCGCCACCGAACCATGGCATTGTCGTCGGCACACTTCACATGAACCGTTTTGGCCGCAAAGGGCGATCATGACCCGGATGCCCGTCCCGCATGCCGGGCATGGACGCAACAGGCATGATTTCGAACTGGGCGGACAGGCGGAGTACCTACCCGCCACCAAGGAGGAGGATCTCGTGACCCGCATCGACAGCGTGCGCGCCGCAACCGACTCGGCGAAGGACAGCGCGCAGCACGCCGCGGAAGTGGTGGCGCCCTACGCCGACACGGCCAAGAAGCAGGCGGCCCACTACGCGCACGAGGCTCGTACGCAGCTCGCGCCGAAGGTGACGAAGGCCGCCAAGCAGGCCCGCGTCCAGTACGCGTCCCATCTCGCGCCGCGGCTCGAGCAGGCCCGTACGCACGTGCCGCCCAAGGTCGACGAGGCCGCGCACCGCGCCGCGGTCTCCACCCGGAAGGCCGCACGGAGCGCCGCCGACTACACCGCACCCCGCGTCGAGCACGCCCGCGCGGTGGCCCTGCCCGTCGCCGAGCAGGCTTCCGCCCGCAGCGCGGCTGCCCTGGCGGCGCTGCGTACCCAGGTGACGGCCAAGGAGATCCAGAAGCTCGCCAGGAAGCACCAGCGGCGGGCCAAGGCCGGCCGGGCGGCGAAGGGCTTCCTGGTGCTGGGCGTCCTGGCGGGCGGCGCGTACGCCGCCTGGCGCTGGTGGGACAAGCAGGCCAACCCGGACTGGCTGGTCGAGCCGCCCGTCGCCACCGAGGTGGGCGACGAGCGTTCGCCGCTCAGCTCGGTCGACGGCAGCGAGCGGGCCGACCTCGACCCGGAGGTCAAGGCCAAGCAGGCCGAGGCCGAGTCGGGCGAGGGGGACACCCCCGGTCTCGACGACCGGCCCTGACCCGGGCTCGGTCCGGGCTCGGTCCGGGCTCGATCCGGGCTCGATCCGGGCTCGATCCGGGCTCGGTCCGGGCGGGCACGGGGCTCCCCGCGCGCATCCGGTGACAGGTGACAGAAGAGACGCGGCCCCCGGGGCCCCGGCCGGGGGGTGCCCCGGCGCCGGGGCCCGCGCCACCGGGGGTGGCGCGCCCGGCCCCCCCCCCAGCCCCGCGACCC
>NZ_JBHXJG010000155.1:0-17601 GCF_042723425.1 Streptomyces sp. NPDC058375
CAGGTTCACCCCTGCCCGGGTGCGGGGAAGTGGCCGACGCTCACGAAGAAGTCGACGTACGTGCGGAAGAGTTCCTCGGTGAGCGGGGGGCACTCGACGCCGGTCCCGATCAGGGCCGCCTCCGTGGAGGCGGTGTCGACGCCCGCCGCGCCGTCGGCAGCGCTCAGGGCGATCGCCTCGAAGGCGTCGAAGAGCGGCAGCATGGCGTTGTCCCGGTCCGCGTGCACGCGGGCGCGCCACGCGTCGTGGCCCATGTCGTCGATCTCGTAGCCGTAGCCCCGCAGGTACTCCACGCAGTCCTGGAAGGTCACCCCGCTCTGGTTGAAGAGGTGGAAGGTCTGGGCGGCGGCCTCCTTCTTCCGGGACAGGGCGACGATGGCCGCGCTCACGTAGTCGACCGGCACGAAATGCACGCTTCCGCCGAGCCCTTGGGGGGCGGCCCCGGCCTGGACCAGGCCCTTGAGGCTGAGCCAGACGAAGTCGCTGGTCTGGCAGGCACCCCGGTCCCGGTCGCCCGAGATGACATCCGCCCGGTGGACGGTGACCGGCAGCCCCCGCTCCGCGGCGAGGCCCACGATCCGCTCCGCCACCCACTTGCTCTGCACGTAGCCGGTGGGCTGCGACTCGACGGGCGCGGTCGGGTCCTCCGGCCTGCGCGGCGCGCCTCCGGGCTCGCCGCCGGCGAAGACGCCCGTGGTCGACACATAGTGGACGGGCACCGAGCGGTGGCGTGCGGCCAGCCGCAGCACCTCGACGGTGCCGGAGACGTTGGGGGCCTTCAGCTCCGCGTACGGGTAGAGCCAGTTGACGGTCGCACCGGCGTGGTAGACGGCGTCCACGCGCTTGGCCAGGGAGTCGAACTCCTCCTCGTCCAGGCCCAGCCGCGGCGCGGCGAGATCGCCGACGACGACGCCGAGGCGGGCGGGGTCGATCTCGTCCCAGACCCGGAACCACTCCAGGCCCGCCCGCAGCCGCTCCCGCGCCGCCTCCTCGTCGGCGCCGCGCACCAGGCAGTGCACCCTTACGTGTCCCGCGCGCATCAGGTTGCGGAGCAGGAAGGCGCCCAGGAAGCCGGTGGCGCCCGTCAGTAGCACCTCCTGCGGGTTCGTGACCTCGTACGAAACCTCCGGCGCGGGGACGATGTCGGCGGGCAGGTCGATCTCGGCCGCGAAGTCCACCTCGTGGCGCGAGTCGGAGACCTGCTCCCCGATCCGCTCCAGGAGGGCCGTCCGCAGGAAGACCGCGAGTTCGGTCGGCGTGGGCCGGTCGAAGACCACCGTGGCCGGGAGCCGGCAGCCGGTGGTGGCGATGAGCTGGTTGCGCAGTTCCACGGAGGTGAGGGAGTCGAAGCCCAGGTCCGGGAAGCGCTGCTCGGGCCGGATGCCGTCCGTGCTCGTGTGCCCGAGCACAGTGGCGGTCTCGGCCAGGACCAGGTCGAGCACCCGGCGCAGCTGCTCCTTCTCCTCGAGGCCGGTCAGCCGGCCGAGCAGGGTGTCGAAGCCGTTGTCGACGTTCTGGGCCGCGCGGCGCACCGGGGTGCGCAGCAGGCTCCGCAGCACGGTTGGTACCTGCGAGGGCCGTTCGCGCAGGGTCGCCGCGTCGAGCGGCATGCCCACCAGGGCGGGTGTCCCGAGGCGCAGCGCGGTGTGGAGCATGGCCCGGCCCTGCTCCTGTCCGATGGGGCGGAAGCCGCCGCGAGCGATGCGACTGAGGTCGGCCTCGCCCAGGTGTCCGGTCATGCCACTGTCCTGCGTCCACACACCCCAGGCCACGGAGGTGGCGGCGAGCCCCGCGGCGGCGCGATGCTCGGCCAGGGCGTCGAGGAACACGTTGGCTGCCGCGTAGTTGGACTGACCGGCGCCGCCGATGACACCGGCGACGGAGGAGAAGAGGACGAACGCCGTCAGGTCCAGGTCTCGGGTGAGTTCGTGCAGGTGCCATGCCGCGTCGACCTTAGGGCGCATGACCTTGTCGAGCCGCGCGGGTGTCTGGTCGGACAGCAGCCCGTCGTCCAGGACACCGGCCGTGTGCAGGACACCGGTCAGCGGACGGTCGGCGGGCACGGTGGCCAGCAGGCCCGCCAGGGCCTCCCGGTCGGCGATGTCGCACGCAGCGATCTCCACCTCGGCGCCGAGAGCGGTCAGTTCCCGGCGCAGCGCGTCGGCCCCGGGGGCGTCCGGCCCCCGGCGGCTCACGAGGAGCAGCCGCGCCACCCCGTGCTCGACGACCAACTGCCGGGCAAACAGGGCACCCAGGGAGCCGGTACCACCCGTGATCAGGACCGTGCCGTCGGGCCGCCAACGGTTGCGGTCGGCGCCCGTGTCGGTGTCCGTGGTGGCGGGTGGCGCGACACGGCGCAGCCCGGGTACGAGGATCTCGCCGCCGCGGATCGCCGTCTGCGGCTCCCCCGAGGCGAGGGCCGCCGGCAGTGCGGCCGCGGAGCGGGGGTCGCCGTCGAGGTCGACCAGCATGAACCGGCCGGGCGCCTCCGACTGTGCCGAGCGCAGCAGGCCCCACAGCGCGGCCGCCCCCGGCTCCACCGCCCCCTCCCCCAGGGGGCTCATCGCTCCTCGGGTCGCCACGACGAGCGGAAGGGTGGCGAGCCGCTCCTGTGCCAGCCACTCCTGGAGCAGTGCGAGCATCCGGTGCGCCGCGGCGCGTACCGAGCCGGGGACCTCGGCACCGGACACCGGCTGCCGGGGCGCGGTGAGGTCGAGGAGGACGGCGTCCAGCGGTTCGCCGGCACGGGCGACGGCGTGTACGTCGTCGAAACGGCGGGCGCCGGGCACGGTGGGGGCCGTGCTGTCGCCGAGGAGGCCCCAGCGTGGGGTGCCCGTCGCGTCGGGTATGCCGTGCAGCGGGTTCCAGACCGTCTCGAACAGGCCGTCGTAGCCGTGCTTGAGCGCTGTGCCGAGCGCGCGCGCGCTGACCCCGCGCGGCGTGATCCGCTCGGCGCTGAGGACGGGGTGTCCGGCGCGGTCCGCCGCCAGCAGGGTGAAGCCGTCCGCGACCCGGTCGAGCCGCACGCGCAGGGCGGCGGCTCCGGTGGCGTGCAGGCGCACCCCTCGCCAGTCGGCGATCGGCGTGGGGGCGCCGATCGGCTCCTCGGTCAGCTCCCAGAGCCGGGCGGCCAGGTCCAGCAGAGCCGGGTGCAGACCGAAGTAGGCGCAACCGGAGTGGAGTCCGTCGGACAGGCTCACTTCGGCGAACAGACTTTCGCCGCTGCGCCAGACCGCGGTGCGGCCCCCGTTCACCGGGCCGTGCCCGGCCGCGTCGGGGGATTCGTCGTCCAGGGTGATCTCCTCGGCGCCGGACGGCGGCCAATCCGGGATGCCCGTTGCGTCGGTCGCGGGTGAGGTTGCGAGGAGACCCGAGGCGTGGACCGTCCAGAGCGTGTCGACGGCGTCGGTGCGCGCCGAGACGGTGACGGTACGGCGGCCGGTGTCGTCGCAGGCGCCGACGCGGACCTGTATCTGGAGCCCGCCGCTCGCCGGCAGCACCAGCGGGGCGGTGAGGGTGAGCTCCTCCAGCAGGGTGCAGCCCGTCTCGTCGCCCGCGCGGACGGCGAGTTCGACGAAGACGGAGGAGGGCACGACGTCGGTGCCGCGGACCGTGTGACCGGTGAGCCACGGGTGGGTGGCGCGGGACATCCGCCCGGTCAGCAGGGCCTCGTCCCCGTCGGCGACCGGCACCGCGGCGCCCAGGAGCGCGTGCCCGGCATGGGTGAGCCCGAGACTCGCCGCGTCCCCGGCAGGGGCCTGCTCGTCGAGCCAGTACCGCTTGCGCTGGAAGGCGTAGGTCGGCAGGTCCACCCGGCGGGTGCCCTCACCGGCGAGAGCTCCGGCCCAGTCGACGTCCACGCCCCGCGCCCACACCTCGGCCAGCGAGGCCAGGAACCGGCCGGGGCCGCCCTCGTTGCGGCGCAGGGTTCCCGCCACCACGGCAGGGGCTTGTGGCCCGACCGTGTTCTCCAGCGTCTGCTGGATGCTCGTGGTCAGCACCGGGTGGGCGCTGACCTCGATGAACGTACCGAAGCCCGCAGCGGCCAGCGACTCGACGGCTGGCTGGAAACGCACCGTCTGGCGCAGGTTCCGGTACCAGTAGCCGGCGTCCATCGCGGAGGTGTCCAGCCATGTGCCGGTCGTCGTCGAGAAGAGCGGCACCTCGGAGTCCTTGGGCCGCACATCGGCGAGCACCCGGGCCAGTTCGTCCTCGATCCGCTCCACGTGCCAGGTGTGCGAGGCGTAGTCCACCGCGATCCGCCGGGCGCGTACGCCCTCGGCCTCGCACTGCGCGAGGAGCTCCTCCAGCGCGTCCGGGTCGCCCGCCACCACGACGGACGTGGGACCGTTCAGCGCGGCGACCTCCAGCCGGCCCGGGTACCGCGCCAGCCGGGTCTCGACGTCCGCCTGCGCCTGCGCCACCGAGACCATGCCGCCGGCGCCGGCCAGGCCGGCCGCGATGGCCTGCGACCGCAGGGCCACCACGCGGGCCCCGTCCGCCAGGGACAGCGCGCCGGCCACGCACGCGGCCGCGATCTCGCCCTGCGAGTGGCCCACCACCGCCGCCGGTCGCACCCCGTAGGAGCGCCACAGCTCCGCAAGGGACACCATCACCGCCCAGGACACCGGCTGCACCACGTCGACGCGTTCCAGCGTCGGCGCGCCCGGCGTCCCTCGGAGCACGCCCTCAAGGTCCCAGTTCACGAACTCGGCGAGCACACGGCCGCACGCCCGCATCCGCTCGGCGAACACCGCCGAGGAATCGAGCAGGCCCACGGCCATGCCCGTCCACTGCGTGCCCTGGCCCGGCAGTACGAACACTGTTCGGCCTGCGGCTGCGGAGGCGGTGCCCCGCACGACGCCCGGCGCGGACTCGCCGCGGGCCAACGCGCCCAAGCCGGCGACCAGTTCGTGGTGCGAGGTGCCGGTGACGACCGCGCGGTCCTCGAAGGTGGCGCGGCTCGACACCAACGACCAGGCCACGTCCCGGGGATTCGGGGCGGACGTCCCCTCCATGGCCGTCAGCAGCCGCGCCGCCTGGCCGCGGAGTCCTTCCGGCGAGCGCCCCGAGACCACCCACGGCACCACCGGCAGGCCGGTGGCGGCGGGCTCCGGGCCAGATGCCCCGGCGACTTCCTCGGGCACTTCCTCCAGCACCACGTGCGCGTTGGTGCCGCTCACGCCGAAGGAGGAGACGGCGGCCCGGCGCGGTGCCCCTGTCTCGGGCCAGGGCCTGGTCTCGGTGAGCAGTTCCACCGCTCCGGAGTCCCAGTCGACCTGCGGGGTCGGAGCGTCCACGTGCAGCGTCCTGGGCAGAACCCCGCGCCGCATCGCCTCGACCATCTTGATCACGCCGCCGACTCCCGCGGCGGCAACGCTGTGACCGATGTTCGACTTCAGCGAGCCCAGGTACAACGGACGCCCCGCACGCCGCTGCTGCCCGTACGTCGCAAGCAGCGCCTGCGCCTCGATCGGATCCCCCAACCGCGTCCCCGTCCCGTGCGCCTCCACCGCGTCCACATCCGCATACGACAACCCCGCACTGCCCAGCGCCTCCCGGATCACCCGCTCCTGCGAAGGACCGTTCGGCGCCGTCAGACCATTCGACGCACCATCCTGATTCACCGCCGAACCCCGCACCACCGCCAACACCCGATGCCCCAGACGCCGCGCGTCCGACAACCGCTCCAGCAACACCAGACCCGCACCCTCGGACCAAGCAGTACCGTCGGCCGCGGCGGCGAAGGACTTGCACCGCCCGTCGGCGGCGAGACCCCGCTGCCGGGCGAAGTCTATGAGGCCGCCGGGGTCGCAGCTCACCGTCACTCCCCCGGCGACGGCCAGGGCCGACTCGCCGGAGCGCAGCGACCGGATCGCCGAGTGCATCGCGACCAGGGACGAGGAACAGGCCGTGTCGAGCGACACCGCGGGCCCCTCGAAGCCGTAGGTGTAGGAGATCCGGCCGGAGGCGACGCTGCTGAGCTTGCTGGTCATGAGGTAGCCCTCGAACTCCTCGGGGGCGTTGAGCCCGAGATAGCTCTCCTCGACGATGCCCACGAAGACACCGGTCCTGCTGCCCTTGAGCGTGGTGACGTCCAGCCCGGCGTGTTCGAACAGCTCCCAGGAGACCTCCAGCAGCAGCCGCTGCTGCGGGTCCATCGCCTGGGCCTCGCGCGGGGAGATGCCGAAGAACCCCGGGTCGAACAAGGGGGCCTCGTGGATGAAGCCCGCCTCGACCGAGTAACTCTTCTCCTTGATCCTCTCGATGTCCCAGCCGCGGTCGTGCGGCAGCTCCGAGACCGCGTCGGCCTCCTGTGCGACCAGGTTCCACAGGTCGTCCGGTGAGGCGACGCCGCCGGGGTAGCGGCAGGCCATGCCCACGATGGCGACGGGTTCGTCGTCGGCCGCCTCCCGCTCGGCCAGCCGCCTGCGGGTCTCCTGGAGGTCGGACGTCACCCGCTTGAGGTAGTCGACGAGCTTGTCTTCGTTGGACATCGCCTCGGTATCCCTTTCAGGAAGTCAAGAAGTCAGGAAGTCTGGTGATCGGTCGGCGGGCCGGAGAGCTCGGTGTCGATGAGGGCGAACAACTCGTCCACCGAAGCGGATTCGATCCGGGCCGCCGAGGCCGGCTCGTCCGTGTGGTCGGTGTCCGCGGCCGGGGCGCCGAGCCTGGACGCCATGCTCTGGAGGCGGCGCCGGACCATCTGCCGGTGCCGTTCGTCCTCGGAGACCGCGGCGAGCAGGGTGTCGATGCGGTCCAGTTCGGACAGGACCTGCGCGGACACGTCGGCCTCGGCCGGGGCCAGCCGTTGGAGTACATGGCCTGCGACGTCGCGCGGGGTGGGGTGATCGAATACCAGGGTGGCCGCGAGGCCGAGCCCGGTGGCGGCCGTCAGGCGGTTGCGCAGTTGCACGGCTGCCAGCGAGTCGATCCCCATCTCCTGGAACGCCTGCGCCGCTGCGATGGCGTGCAGGTTCGGCTGTCCCGTCACCGCGGCGGTCTCCGCACGCACCAGGTCCAGGACGAGCCTCTCGCGTTCCGTGCCGGCCAGGCCCACGAGCCGGTCGGTCAGCGTGGTGGCGTCCGCCTCGCCGCCCGCGGTGCTCGCGGTCCTGCGCGCCGGACCGTCGGCCAGGTCGCGCAGCGCGGGCGGTACGATTTCATGGCCGCGCAGCGCGGCCCGGTCCACGACGCCGGCGACCACCGCGGCGGCACCGCCCGGGTCCGTGCCGAGGGCGACCGCCCGGTCGAAGAGGCCGCGGGCCTGATCCGCGGTGAGCGGCCTGAGCAGGTCGGGGCCGGGGTGCCGCGCCACGCCTTCGCGTTCCCACGGAGCCCAGGCCACGGCGGTGGCGGGCAGCCCGAGCGCCCTGCGGTGGCGGGCCAGGCCCTCGACGTACGCGTCGCCCGCCGCCGTGTTCGCCCGGCCAGGCGCACCGAAGGTGCCGGCCGGGGAGGCACAGACGACGAATGCGGTGAGGTCCAGGTGCCGGGTGAGTTCGTGCAGGTGGTGGGCCGCGACGGCCTTCGGCCGCAGAGCCCGGTCGAGCTGTTCCGGCGTCATCGCGGACAGCATGCCGTCCTCCGGCGCCCCGGCCGCGTGCACCACCGCGGTCAGCGGGCGGTCGTCGGGGATCGCGGCCAGCACCGCGGCCAGCGCCTCCCGGTCCGCGGCGTCACACGCGGCCGACGTCACGTGGGCGCCGGACGCGGCCAGTTCGGCGGCCAGTTCGTCCGCTCCCGGCGCGTCGGCGCCGCGGCGGCTCACCAGCAGCAGGTTTCTGACGCCGTGCTCCGCCACCAGGTGCCGGGCCAGTACGGCTCCGAGGGTTCCCGTGCCGCCGGTCACCAGGACCGTGCCGTTCGGCGTCCATGGTTGTCCGGTCGGCCGGTCCGGGGCCGTCGGGGCTTGTGGGACAGCCGTAGCGGCCGCGACAGTCGGGGCGGCCCGGATCGTACGTAGCCGGGGCACGAGCACCCGGCCCTCGCGGACCGCCATTTCCAGCTCACCGGCCCGCGCAGCCGACACCAGCAAGTCAAGCGGCGGGGTGTCCGTGTCGGTGTCGGCCAGGACGAGGCCGTCCACGCCTTCGGCGCCCGCGGTGCGCAGCAGACCGCGGACGGCCGCCGCCTCCAGGTCCAGGAGCGTCGCGTCGTCCCGGTCCGCCACGATCGCGTCGCGGGACAGCACCACGACCGGTATGCCTCGCAGCGCGTCCTCGGCCAGCAGTTCCCGCACGAAGGAGAGCGCCCGGCGCGTGCCCTCGCCCAGGTCGCCCGTAGAGGTCCACGGCACGAGCAGCAGCTCGAAGGCCGTTCTGTCCGCCGCGGCGGCCCGCGCGGCCGCGGCGAGGTCGTCGAAGCGGGGGACGCCGGGGACCTCGGCGCCGACCACCGCCCAACGAGCCGTGGGCCGCGGAGTCGCGTCGCAGGGGATCCACTCGATCGCGGACAGCGCCTCGCCGGGCGGCTCGGCGGCGAACTCCTCCTCGGAAACGGTCCGGTAGGTGAGCGATCCGACGCCGAGCACCGGCCGCCCCCCGGGGTCCAGGAGTTCCAGCCCGGCGATGTCGTCGTCGACGCGGACCGACCGTACGCGCACGGTGTCGGCGCCCACGGCGTGCAGCCGTACATCGCGCCAGACGGCCGGGACGGCGGCGTCTCCCGTCCCGCGTGGCGCGGGGGCCGAGGACGCGGTCAGTGCGGCATCCAGCAGGACGGGGTGGAGGTGGTAGCGCCCCGCCTCGGCCAGCAGGTCCTCGGGCAGGCGCACCTCGGTCGTCCTCGCTGCGCTGTTGTGCCCCGCAGCGCCCGGTTCTCCGGTTGATTCCTCGGTCGGCGCGGGGGTCCGTGCGGGCCCGTCGGCCGTGAGCACTCCTCGGGCGCCGAGTCTCCACGGGTGGTCCGAGGCGTGCCCGGGGTCTCCCGTGTCGAGCCGGGCGTGAACGGTGACGCCGCGGCGGCCCTCCTGGTCGGGTGCTCCGACGCGGACCTGGATCTGGAGCCCGCCCGTTTCCGGCAGCGTCAGCGGCCTGGCCAGGGAGAGTTCCTCCAGCAGGGTGCAGCCCGTCTCGTCGCCCGCGCGAACGGCGAGTTCGACGTACACCGAAGCAGGCAGTACGCACCTGCCCAGGTCGGTGTGGTCAACCAGCCAGGGGTGGGTGCGGCGGGAGACGCGGCCGGTGAGCAGTACCTCCTCCTGGTCGGCGACCGGCACCGAGGCGCCGAGCAGCGGGTGCCCGGCGCTGGTGAGGCCGAGACCGGCCGCGTCCCCGCGTCGGGACTCCGCCTCCAGCCAGTACCGCTTGCGCTGGAAGGCGTAGGTCGGCAGATCCACCCGGACAGCACCGGGCAGCACTCGCGGCCACTCGACGCGCCGACCGCGCGTGTGCAGCAGGCCGATGAGCGTCGCCAGTGTCTCCCCCTCCGGCCGGTCGGCCCGGAGCGCCGGTGCCACCAGGCCAGGGCTCCGTTCGGCCCCGGCCGAGACCAGGGCGCTGAGGACCGCGTCCGGGCCTAGCTCGACGAAGAGGGTGGCGCCCTCCTGTTCCAGGGTGCGCACCGCGTCGAAGAACCGCACCGTCTCGCGCAGTTGCCGCACCCAGTAGCCCGGCGCACACGCCTCCTGCGCGGTCAGCGTCTTCCCGGTCACCGTGGACACCAGCGCAATCCGCGGTTCCCGCAGCGACAGCCCCTTGACGACCTGCTCGAACTCGTCGAGTACGTCGTCCATGTGCGGCGAGTGGAAGGCATGGCTCACCCGCAGGCGGCGTACCCGCCTGCCCTCCGCACGCCAGCGCGTCTCCAGGCCCTCGACCGCCTCGACGTCGCCGGAGACCACCACGTTGTCCGGACCGTTGACCGCCGCCAATGACACCCGGCCTTCCAGCCCGGCCAGGTCACCGGTGACCTTCTCCGTGTCTGCCTGGACGGCGAGCATCGCCCCGCCGGCACGCGCCGAGCCCATCAGCCGGCCCCGTGCCGTCACCAGCAGGCTCGCGTCCGCCAGCGACAGGACGCCCGCCGCATGCGCCGCCGCCACCTCGCCCACCGAGTGACCGGCGACGAAGTCGGGCGATACGCCGATCCGTTCGAGGAACCGGAACAGCGCCACCTCCAGGGCGAACAGAGCCGGTTGCGTGTACTCCGTCCGGTCCAGC
This sequence comes from Streptomyces sp. NPDC058375, assembly GCF_042723425.1. Lineage (NCBI taxonomy): Bacteria > Bacillati > Actinomycetota > Actinomycetes > Kitasatosporales > Streptomycetaceae > Streptomyces > Streptomyces sp. NPDC058375. Next base: position 10,164 of record NZ_JBHXJG010000155.1, read on the forward strand.
AGCTCGGCCTGCTCCGAGCCCTCCCGCGCGAACACCACGTGCTTCAGCGGTTGCGGGAGGTGCGCGTCCAGTGCCTCGCACACCTCGTCGAAGGCCGCGGCGAACTCGGGTACCGAGTCGTACAGTTCCCGGCTCATACCGAGCCGCTGCGCCCCCTGCCCCGTGAACACGAAGGCGAGACGGGCCGTGCCGCGTGATCGCGGCGCCTCCCCCACCGCCGAGCCGTCCGCCGTACCCGATGCCAGGGCTCGCAGGCCCTGCGCCAACTCCTCCCGGGTCCGGCCGACGACCACCGCGGCCGCGTCCAACACGGTCCGCCCCGAGACGAGGGTCCAGGCCACGTCCCTGGGCTCCAGGGCGGATTCCCCTTCCACGGCTGCCAGCAGCCGCGCCGCCTGGCCGCGGAGTCCTTCCGGCGAGCGCCCCGAGACCACCCACGGCACCACCGGCAGGCCGGTGGCGGCGGGCGGCTCGGCGCTCGGCTCCTCCTGGGGGGCCTCCTGGGGGGCCTCCTCCAGGATGACGTGGGCGTTCGTGCCGCCGATGCCGAAGGAGGAGACACCCGCCCTGCGCGGTCCGTCGTCGGACCGCGGCCACGGCGTGGTCTCGGTGAGCAGTTCCACCGCTCCAAAGTCCCAGTCGACCTGCGGGGTGGGAGCGTCCACGTGCAGCGTCCTGGGCAGCACCCCGCGCCGCATCGCCTCGACCATCTTGATCACCCCGGCGACCCCGGCGGCGGCCTGGCTGTGACCGATGTTCGACTTCAGCGAGCCCAGGTACAACGGACGCCCCGCACGGCGCTGCTGCCCGTACGTCGCAAGCAGCGCCTGCGCCTCGATCGGATCCCCCAACCGCGTCCCCGTCCCGTGCGCCTCCACCGCGTCCACATCCGCATACGACAACCCCGCACTGCCCAGCGCCTCCCGGATCACCCGCTCCTGCGAAGGACCGTTCGGCGCCGTCAGACCATTCGACGCACCATCCTGATTCACCGCCGAACCCCGCACCACCGCCAACACCCGATGCCCCAGACGCCGCGCGTCCGACAACCGCTCCAGCAACACCAGACCCGCACCCTCGGACCAAGCAGTACCGTCGGCCGCGGCGGCGAAGGACTTGCACCGCCCGTCGGGTGACAACGCCCGCTGCCGCGAGAACTCCACGAACGACGTCGTGGTGGCCATCACCGTCACACCCCCGGCCAGCGCCAGGTCGCACTCTCCGCGGCGCAGCGCCGTCGCCGCGAGATGGATGCCCACCAACGACGACGAACAGGCCGTGTCCAGGGCCACCGCCGGCCCCTCGAAACCGAACGTGTAGGCCACCCGGCCCACGGCGATGCTGCTGGACGCACCTCCCGCGACGTAACCCTGGACGTCGAGGGGGATGTCGTCGAGGAAGCTCGCGGCGAAGCCCTGGTACATCAGCCCGGCGAAGACGCCGGTGCGGCTGCCACGCAACGCGGCCGGAACCACGCCCGCGTTCTCCATCGCTTCCCACGCAGTCTCGAGCAGCAGCCGCTGCTGCGGGTCCGCCGCCAGTGCCTCCCTGGGCGACATTCCGAAGAATTCCGGCTCGAAATCGGCGGCATCCTCGAGGAATCCGCCTTCGCGCACATAGGACTTGCCCGCGCGGTCCGGGTCGGGGTCGTAGACGTCCTCGTCCCAGCCCCGGTCGGCGGGGAAGGGCGATATCGCGTCCTCCCCGCGGTGCAACAGCTCCCACAACTCCTGCGGGTTGCTCACCCGGCCCGGGAACCGGCAGGCCATCCCCACGATCGCGATCGGCTCGCTCGCCCGGTTCTCCACCTCACGCAACTGCCGACGGGCGTCGCGCGCGTCCACGACCGCGCGCTTGAGGTACTCGCGCAGCTCTTTCTCGTCAGCCATCGGAATTCAACCGCCAATTTTTCCGCATCGCTACTGATCCCCACGACGACGAACGCGCCGAATTTCGCTGCGCCAATTTCACGCAGACCATAAACCGGACTCAGTCATGAGCCAGTAACCGCCGCCGCAGGGGAGGCCAGAGCGGTTCATTACCGCGGGGTTCCCTCAGAGGACATCCCATGTGGATGACTTGGTAGGTCGTTGGTCATGGCGGGGATCGTCAACGCTGGTGCCGGACGAGTTGTGGGCGTTGTTCCAGCGGGTGGTGCCGGAGGCGCCGTCGCGGCCGCAGGGCGGTGGTCGGCGTCGGCGCGGCGATATTCCGGAACGCACTTCGCCCGCGGCGGCGGACCGGAAGGAGCTTTACCTCCGGGCCGCCGTCGCGGGCGAGGTCCATGCGTGTGTCGAGCGTGGCCCGTTCGGCTCACCCACGCGGGGTCAATGCGGGCGCCGGCCGCGCCACGCGGCTCACCGGCCGACCTTCGTGGGCAGCGGGGCCCTCTCCGGCACCGGGCGAGTGTCCGCCGCGGCGGGCGCTTGCGGCTCGGCGCCCTTCCGGGGCATCAGTACGACCACGACCACGGCGACAGTTCCGAGGACGACCGCGCCGACCAGGCTCGTGTGGGACACCGCGTCCGAGAAGGCGGAGCCGACCGCGTCGGCCATCCGGGACGAGCCCTGCGCCATCTCCGCCGCCTGCTGCTTGAGCGCGGCGGCGTCGGCAGCCGGGGCCTTCGCGGCCTGCTCGGTCAGCTGTTCCGCCCTGTCCTGGAAGGACTGGGCCACGGCGTTGCCCGCGCCGACCGAGTCCTTCGCGGCCTCCAGCGCCTCCGGCGGCACCTTGCTCCCCTTGGTCGCGTCGGTGAGGTTCGCCGCGTACGAGGAGGCGAGCGTCGAGCCGAGAACCGCGATGCCGAGCGATCCGCCGAGTTCGAGCGAAGTGTCGTTCACGGCGCCGCCGACGCCGAGCTCCGACTCGGGGAAGGCACCCATGATCGTGTCCGTGCACGGGGAGACGGTGAGGCCCAGCGAGACGCCGAGCAGGGCGAGCGGAGCCACGAAGTCCCCGTAGGTGGAGCCCGATTCCACGCCGATGAGCAGGGCCAGGGCCGCCGTGCCGCCCACCATGCCGACCGTCACCATGACACGGGCGCCGAGACGCGGCGTCAGCACACCGGTCAGCGCGGCACCCACGAACACGCCGAGCGCCAGCGGCAGCATACGGACGCCGGTCTCCAGTGGGTCGTAGTCCAGGACGAACTGGAAGTGCTGCGTGAGGTAGTAGAAGACTCCGAACACGGCGAGGAAGAAGGCCGCGACGCCGAGGTTCGCACCGGCGAAGGCGCGCTGGGCGAACTTGCGCACATCGAGAATCGGGCGCGGGTGGCGCAGCTCCCACCAGACGAACAGAAGCAGGCCGAGCGCGGCGATCGCCGCCGCGGTGAACGCCGAAGCGCCCCAGCCGAAGTGGGGGCCGTCGATGATCATGTAGATGAGGGCGCCGGACCAGACCACCGAGAGCACGCCGCCCCCGTAGTCGATCCGGCCGCGGTCACCGGCCTTCGACGGCGGCACCAGGACGTACGCCGCCAGGATGGCGACGGCGCACACCGGAACGTTGATGAGGAACGTGGACTCCCAGCCGTTGTCCTTGAGCAGTACACCGGCGATCAGCGGACCGGCGGCGATGGAGAGCCCGGAGGTCGCCGCCCAGATGGTGATCGCCTTGGCCCGCTCCTCGCGCGGGAAGACCGCCGCGAGCAGCGACAGCGTCGCGGGCATGATCATGGCTGCGCCGAGGCCCATGACCGCGCGGACGACGATGACTTGGACGGAGGTGTCCGCGAAGGAGCCGGCCACACCTCCCGCGGCCATGATGAACAGCCCGACCACCAGCGAACCACGACGGCCGTACTTGTCACCGATCGCTCCGAGCAACAACATCAGGGCGGCATAGGGGACGGTGTAGGCGTCGATGACCCACTGGAGGTCGGAGCTGGACAGATCAAGATCCCGGGTCATGGCCGGTGCTGCGACCGTCAGGGCGGTGTTCGCCATGACGGAGATCATCAGACTCAGACAGAGCACCAGCAGAGCCCACCAGCGTCGGGCATAGGGCCTGCTCATCCGCTCGACCGGCTCGTTGACGATAAACGGCACGGATCCCCCTCCATTCTCGATGCGGCCCCGCGACGGCCTGTGAGCGGGTCCGGGGCAGCGTGACGACTAGTTGCACACAGGTGTGAATGTAGCCGTACTTGCACACAGATGTAAAACTAGGGGGATGCAACCACACGCATCGAGCCTGAGAGCCGAAGCCAACCGCCGGCACATCCTCGAGGTCGCCCTCACCGAGCTGCTGCGCACCCCGGAGGCGTCGATGAACCAGATCGCCCTCGCGGCCGGCCTGTCGCGGCGCACGATGTACGGGCACTTCCCCAACCGCGAAGCGCTGGTCGAGGCGATCATCGGGGAGGCCATCGAGGCGGTGGAGCAGGCCCACTCCGCGGGCCGCGAGGGGGTAACGGAGCCGGCCGAGGCACTGGCCCGCTCGCTTCTCGCCGTTTGGGAGGTCGTCGACCGCTATCGCCTCCTGCTCTCCCTCGCGCAGCAGAGCCTCACGATGAAGGGCATCCGCGACCGCCTGGGCGCCGTCCACGAGGCCGGTACGCGGCTCATCCAACGCGCCCTGGAGGACGGGTCGTTCTCGTCGCCGCTGCCGGCGGAGGGATTGCGCTACGTCTTGGAGGGCGTGCTGTTCTCGGTGATGGAGGCCACCAACAACGGGCAGGTGCGCCCCGAGGAGGCGGGCCGCGCCACCACGGTCACCCTGCTCTGCGCGGCGGGCATGCCGCGCACCCGCGCCGACGCGTTGATGGCGAGAATTCTTGACGAGTGAAGTCCGGTGCCGCCGGGGCCCATACGGGTCCGGCGGCAGTCGACGCACCGCGGACGGGATTCGATGAGCCGGCCTTCAGCAGGCGGCAGGTGGCATCAGGACGTACGGCATCGAGCCCTGAGCGATATCGCGACAGCAAACGGTGGCCGACCGGGTTTTCGTCGCTGACCGTGGGGGCCTGAAACCCCGTTCACAACCCCGGTATTCCGCCCGTCGGCGGGGGCCGACGGGCGAGGGCGCGCAGCGTTCGGGGGATGACCGCGCGCCGGCTCTCGATGTCGGGCCGCAGCTGGCCCGGATCAGCGCCGCCCCACCTCCTGCAGGCGCCCCTGACTCACGGCTTCGCCGCCGACCGCCGCGTCCAGCACGTCGATCAGCCGGGCGATCTGCGCGTTTCTCACGGACAGCGCCCGGGAGACACCCCAGACACCCCCCGCCACCAGCACGAGGGCAGCCACCGCGAACCGCCAGTCCTCGGACCTGTTCAGCATCGTTACTCCACACCTCGACTGTGGACAGCTCAAGCTGCACTCAGTAGTATTTCTAGGCGCTGACTTAAGTTAATCACTGTAACAAACCATAGGCCAGCTACCACGTCAATGGCGACAACTGCGAGGAAGAACCATGGGCCAGCAAACGGCAAGCCCTCGGGTGCAACAACGTCGACAGGCCACACTTCTCGAAATCCGCACGACGGCCCGTCAGCTGCTGTGCGAGCACGGACCGTCCGGAGTGACGATCAATGCTGTGGCCCGGGAGATGGGCATGAGCGGCCCGGCCGTGTACCGCTATTACAACAGCCATGACGCCTTGGTCGAGGCGATCATCACGGACTTCTACCAGGAACTGACCGAGACGATGATGGCGGCGCGGGACACCTGCCCGCCCGACCGTCCCGGCAAGAGGTTGCTGTTGACGTGCCGGGCGATGCGCGCCTGGGCCCTCGAACACCCCAACGAGTTCAGCTGGCTGTTCGCGAGCCCGGTGACGTCGGCGGCCAAGCCGGACGGGGAGTCGCCCCGGCAGCAGGCGGGACAGCGGTTCGAGAGCGTCTTCCTCGACCAGCTCGGGGAGGTGTGGAAGAAGGCCCCATACCCGGTGATGCCCTTCGCCGACCTGGCGCCGTCCATTCAGCAGCAGATGACCGACTACTCGGCCCGGACGAACAGCACCCTTCCGCCCGAGGCCCTGCACATGTTCCTGTCGAGCTGGATCAAGCTCTACGGCCTGCTGTGCATGGAGATCCTCGGCCAGCTCGACTTCGCCTACAGCGACCTCGAGCCGGTGTTCGAGGAGAACCTCTATGAGCTGTGCGCCGCGCACAACCTGACGTACGAGCCTGCTGCCGGCTGACCCTGGGCGGTCGGCGCAGGGTCAGCCGGGAAGAAGTGACTCCCGCACCACTGCCGCGACCTGCGCGATCTGGTCCTGGAGATAGAAGTGGCCCCCCGGGAAGACGTGCAGCTGCGTGGGGGCCGAGGTGATGTCTTGCCACCGTGCCGCCTCTTCCGGTGAGACGACCGGGTCCGCGTCTCCGGTCAGCACGGTCACCGGGCAGTCCAGCGAAGAGCCGGCAGTCATGCGGTACGCGGCCAGCGCCCGGTAGTCGGCCTCCACCACCGGCATGATCATCGCGAGCACCTCGGGGTCGTTCAGGACGTCCGCGCCGATGCCCCCCATCCGCTGCAGTTCGGTCAGCAGTTCATCCCCGGTCACCAGGTCTCCGGGGATCGGTCCCCCAGCCGGCGCGACGCGGCCGGAGGCGAAGAGGCGCGTGATGTCCTTCGACGCCTGCCCCCCACGCATCAGCAGAGCCACTTCGAACGCCACGAGCGCGCCCATGCTGTGACCGAGGAGCGCGCACGGCCGCCCGTCGGAGAGGAGTTCACCCAGTTCCCCGGCGATCGCCTCGGCCATCCGGGGAATGTCCCCGACCGGCTGCTCCCGGTGACGGTCCTGGCGGCCCGGGTACTGCACTCCCAACACCTCGACGTCTGGCGCCAGCGCCCGCGCCAGACCAGTGAAAGAGGTGACGGCGCCGCCCGCGTGCGGAAAGCACACCAGCCGGACGTCGCTCGATCCCGGCGACCCCATCCGGCGTATCCATCGGTCAGTGCCCATCGTTCGGTGTCCTCTTTCTGTCGTGTGTTCGATCTGCCCCGTGCGAGTACCGCACGCTGTGGGTGTACGGGGCGGCCGACCCGGCCCGTTCGTCCAGGTCGGCCGCCCGCCCGCCGGTGGACGGTTACTCGGCTCCGTCGACCAGCGCGAAGAGCTCCTCGTCGCTGGCGGAGTCGAGGTCGTCGGTGGCGTCGTGGCCCTCGTTCGGACCGGCGCCGGTCAGTTCAAGGAGTCGCTGCAGCTGTTCGGTGATCTGCCCTCGCAGCGTGTCGTCCTCCCTGACGCCCCGGATGCGCTCCTCCAGCCCGCCCAGGGTGGTGAGCAGGGTGTGGGGTGGGGGTGTGTGCTGGTCGGTGAGCTGAGTGTCCAGGAACCCGGCCAGAGCGCTGACGGAGGGATAGTCGAAGACCACGGTGTTCGCCAGCTTCAGCCCGCCCAACGCGTTCAGCCGGTTACGCAGTTCCACGGCGTTGAGAGAGTCGAAGCCCATCTCCTGGAACGCCCGGTCCGCCTCGACCTCGCGCGCGTC
>NZ_JBHXJG010000156.1:0-17544 GCF_042723425.1 Streptomyces sp. NPDC058375
GGGGGCCCCCGCGGCCGGCTTGCACTACGGGTGATGCGGGGTGACGCTCAGCCCTCGTTCGCGGGCTTCAGCGCCTCCATGGCGCGAGCGGTCACGTCCGCGACCTTGCCCAGCGCGGAGATGGTCACCACCAGGCCCTGGGCCCGGTAGTAGTCGATGATCGGCTCGGTCTGCGTGTGGTAGACCTCCAGCCGGGTACGGACCGTCTCCTCGCTGTCGTCGTCCCGCTGGTACAGCTCGCCGCCGCAGGCGTCGCAGACGCCCTCGGCCTTCGGCGGGTTGTACGTCAGGTGGAAGACGTGCGCGCTGTTGTTGCGGCAGACGCGGCGACCCGCGATCCGCTTCACGACCTCGTCCTCGGGGACCTCCAGATCGAGGACCGCGTCCAGCTTCACGCCCTCGTCCTTGAGCATCACGTCAAGGGCTTCGGCCTGGCCCACGTTCCGCGGGAAGCCGTCCAGCAGGAAGCCGCCCACGGCGTCCGCCTGGGCCATCCGGTCCTTGGCCATCCCGATGGTGACCTCGTCCGGCACCAGCTGGCCTGCGTCCATGTAGGCGCGGGCCTGCTTGCCAAGGTCGGTGCCCTGGCTGATGTTGGCGCGGAAGAGGTCGCCCGTGGCGATGTGCGGAATCGACAGGTTCTGGGCAAGGTACGCAGCCTGCGTTCCCTTGCCGGCACCCGGAGGCCCGACGAGGACGATTCGCATCAGCGGAGGAACCCTTCGTAATTGCGCTGCTGGAGCTGACTCTCGATCTGCTTCACGGTTTCCAGACCCACACCCACGATGATGAGGATGCTCGTCCCACCGAACGGGAAGTTCGCGTTCGCACCGCCGAAGCCCGCCAACGCCATCGTCGGCACAAGAGCGATCAGGGCCAGGTACAGCGAGCCTGGCCAAGTGATCCGGTTGAGCACGTAGCTCAGGTATTCGGCAGTAGGACGACCTGCGCGGATACCCGGGATGAAGCCACCATACTTCTTCATGTTGTCGGCGACCTCGTCGGGGTTGAACGAGATGGCCACATAGAAGAACGCGAAGAAGACGATCAGCAGGAAGTACGCCACCATGTAATACGGCGCGTTCTGCTCGACGAAGTTGTCCGTGATCCAGGTCGCCCAGCCCGCCTGGGAACCGGAGAACTGGACGATCAGCGCCGGGATGTAGAGCAGCGACGAGGCGAAGATGACCGGAATCACACCGGCCTGGTTCACCTTGAGCGGGATGTACGTGGACGTGCCGCCGTAGGACCGGCGTCCGATCATGCGCTTCGCATACTGCACCGGGATGCGGCGCTGGGCCTGCTCGACGAAGACGACGAGTCCGACCATCACGAAGCCGATCAGGATGACCGTGCCGAACTCGATCCAGCCGTCGGCCAGCTTGCCGCTCTCCTTGATGGCCCACAGGGCGCCGGGGAAGGTGGCGGCGATCGAGATGAACATCAGGATCGACATGCCGTTGCCGATGCCGCGGTCGGTGATCAGCTCACCGAGCCACATGACGGCGGCCGTACCGGCGGTCATGGTGAGGACCATGATGACCGTCGTGAAGACCGACTTGTCCGAGACGATCTGGTCGCCCACGGAACAGTTCTGGAAGAGCGCACCGCTACGGGCGGTGGCGACGAGGCCGGTGCCCTGGAGGACGGCCAGCGCGACCGTCAGATAACGCGTGTACTGCGTGATCTTCGCCGTGCCGGACTGCCCCTCCTTCTTCAGGGCTTCCAGGCGCGGGATCACGACGGTCAGCAGCTGCAGAATGATGCTGGCCGTGATGTACGGCATGATGCCAAGCGCGAAGATGGTGATCTGCAGCAGGGCGCCACCGCTGAACATCTGCATCAGACCGAGGAGACCACCCGAGTCGGCCTGGTCGATGCACTGCTGCACCTTCGTGTAGTCGACGCCGGGGGCCGGGACGTGCGCCCCGAGCCGGTAGATCACGATGATGCCGAGCGTGAAGAGCAGCTTCTTGCGCAGGTCGGGCGTCTTGAACGCTCGGGCGAACGCGGTGAACACGGTGCCTCCTGCGACCCCCGCGCTATGCGTCAGAGGCGACGGGTCTGGATGGGACTGGATGGGATCGGATACAAGGCAGCCCTACATCGTAAGGAGGCCACAAAAGATTAACGGCGCCACCCTACCCGGCCCGGGAGTGAGCGGGAAACACGCACCGCACGCCGGTGCAACGCCCGCCTCCCGGCCCACGCCGTGAAAGACCGGCCAAGCCGCACCATTTGGGACGTGAACGCCCCTCCGCTCCCCCACCGCCGGTGCGGTGGACACCCGTTCAACCTTTCCCGAGCCTTTACGGTTCCCGTACAGCGCCCCGAATCACGAAAAAACCCGGCCGGCCACCTCCGAAGAGGCAGCCGGCCGGGCTCAGTTCTGTCCCGTGGCTCAGACGAGCTCGGTGACCGTACCGCCGGCGGCGGTGATCTTCTCCTTGGCGGAGCCGGAGACGGCGTCAACCGAAACCTGCAGCGCCACGGAGATCTCGCCCTGTCCGAGGACCTTGACGAGGTGGTTGTTGCGCACAGCGCCCTTGGCGACCAGGTCGGCCACCGTGACCTCTCCACCCTCGGGGTAGAGCGTCGCGAGCTTGTCCAGGTTCACGACCTGGTACTCCGTGCGGAACGGGTTCTTGAAGCCCTTGAGCTTCGGGAGACGCATGTGGAGGGGCATCTGGCCACCCTCGAAGCGCTCCGGAACCTGGTAACGAGCCTTCGTACCCTTGGTACCACGGCCTGCGGTCTTACCCTTGGACGCCTCACCACGACCCACACGGGTCTTGGCGGTCTTGGCGCCCGGGGCAGGCCGGAGGTTGTGGGCCTTCAGCGGGCTGTTCTCCGCCATGTCAGTCAACCTCCTCAACCGTCACGAGGTGGCGGACGGTGTGCACCATTCCGCGGAACTCGGGGCGGTCCTCCTTGACAACCGAGTCGTTCAGGCGCTTGAGCCCGAGCGAACGCAGGGTGTCGCGGTGGTTCTGCTTGCTGCCGATGTACGACTTCGTCTGCGTGATCTTGAGGCGAGCCATTACGCACCCGCTCCCGCACGTGCACGAAGCAGAGCCGCGGGGGCGACGTCCTCGAGGGGCAGACCGCGGCGGGCCGCGATCTCCTCGGGACGCTGCAGGCCCTTCAGGGCCTCCACGGTCGCGTGCACGATGTTGATCGCGTTGGACGAACCAAGCGACTTCGACAGGATGTCGTGAACGCCGGCGCACTCGAGCACGGCACGCACCGGGCCACCGGCGATAACACCGGTACCGGGGGAAGCCGGCTTGAGCAGGACGACGCCCGCAGCCTTCTCGCCCGTGATCGGGTGAGGAATGGTGCCCTGGATGCGCGGGACCTTGAAGAAGTTCTTCTTGGCCTCTTCGACACCCTTGGCGATGGCCGCGGGAACTTCCTTGGCCTTGCCGTATCCGACACCGACGGTGCCGTCACCATCGCCCACCACGACCAGCGCGGTGAAGCTGAAGCGACGACCACCCTTCACAACCTTGGCGACGCGGTTGATCGCGACGACGCGCTCGACGTACGCGGTCTTCTCGGCGGCGCTGGCGCCACCGTCACGGCCCTTCCGGTCCCGCCGCTCGCCGCCACCGGCACCGCTTCCGCGGCGCTGGGGTCCAGCCATTGGAATTACCTCTCTCTGTTACGTCCGCTGTGCGTAGGAACCGGGGCTTAGAACTTCAGCCCGGCTTCACGGGCGGCGTCAGCCAGAGCGGCAATCCGCCCGGCGTACTGGTTACCACCGCGGTCAAACACGACGGCCTCGACGCCTGCGGCCTTGGCGCGCTCGGCGACCAGGGCGCCGACCTGCTGGGCCTGGGCGCTCTTGTCACCCTCGCCACCACGGATCGAGGTGTCCAGGGTCGACGCCGACGCGAGCGTGTGGCCCGCGATGTCGTCGATGACCTGGGCCACGATGTGGCGGTTGGAACGCGTCACGACCAAGCGAGGACGCTCCGGCGAACCGGAGATGTGCTTGCGGACGCGGATGTGGCGGCGCTTGAGAGCGGCACGCTTGTACGCGTCGCCCTTGGCGATCTTCACACCGTATGCCATGGCTACTTACCAGCCTTTCCGACCTTGCGGCGGATGACCTCGCCCGCGTACTTGACGCCCTTGGCCTTGTACGGGTCGGGCTTCCGCAGCTTGCGGATGTTGGCGGCTACCTCGCCGACCTTCTGCTTGTCGATGCCCTCGACGCTGAGCTTCGTGGGCGACTCGACCTTGAAGGTGATGCCTTCCGGAGCCTCGATGAGGATCGGGTGGCTGTAGCCCAGGGCGAACTCCAGGTTGGAGCCCTTCGCCTGGACGCGGTAACCGACACCGCTGATCTCGAGCGCCTTGGAGTAACCCGCGGTCACGCCGGTGATCATGTTCGCCACCAGCGTGCGGGACAGGCCGTGGAGGGCCTTGTTCTGACGCTCGTCGTTCGGACGGGAGACGTTGAGCACGCCGTCCTCGCCCTTGGAGACCTCGATCGGCGCGGCAACGGTGTGCGAGAGGGAACCCTTGGGGCCCTTCACCGCGACCGTACGGCCATCGATGGTGACGTCCACACCGGCGGGAACCTGGATGGGGAGCTTGCCGATTCGCGACATGAGCTTTCCTTCCTTTCCCGACTACCAGACGTAGGCGAGGACTTCCCCACCTACGCCCTTCTTGCCTGCCTGCTGGCCGGTCAGGAGACCGTGGGACGTGGAGATGATCGCCACGCCCAGGCCGCCGAGGACCTTCGGCAGGTTGGTGGACTTTGCGTATACACGCAGACCCGGCTTCGAAATCCGCTTGATGCCGGCGATCGAGCGCTCGCGGTTCGGGCCGAACTTCAGCTCGAGGACGAGGTTCTTGCCGACCTCGGCGTCCTCGACCTTCCAGCCGGTGATGAAGCCCTCCTGCTGGAGGATCTCCGCGATGTGCGACTTGATCTTGCTGTGCGGCATCGAGACATCGTCGTGATATGCCGAGTTCGCGTTACGCAGACGCGTGAGCATGTCTGCGATGGGATCAGTCATGGTCATGAGTTGGCCTTCGGCCTCTCTCGCCGGGGTTTCCTGTATGCGCCATCCCTCTCCCCACTCAGTGGCGGGACGGGTGCGGTGCGGGGACCTACGGCGTAGTAAGTCGGTCGTGGGCGGCAGGCGCCCAACCCTTCTAGCCTACGGCATGAAAGGAGGGGCTCCTGCCGACCAGATACTTACCGAGAGTCTCCAGAACTTCCCCTTGCCCGAGGGCAGAGGGGAGTTACCAGGAGCTCTTGGTCACGCCCGGCAGCTCGCCACGGTGAGCCATCTCACGAAGGCACACGCGGCACAGGCCGAACTTGCGGTAGACGGAGTGGGGCCGGCCGCAGCGCTGGCAGCGGGTGTACCCGCGAACGCCGAACTTCGGCTTACGGGCGGCCTTAGCGATCAGAGCCTTCTTCGCCACGGTCAGTTCTCCTTGAACGGGAAGCCGAGGTGACGAAGGAGGGCACGACCCTCGTCGTCGTTGGTCGCCGTGGTGACCACGGTGATGTCCATGCCCCGGACCCGGTCGATCTTGTCCTGGTCGATCTCGTGGAACATGACCTGCTCCGTGAGACCGAAGGTGTAGTTGCCACGGCCGTCGAACTGCTTCGGCGACAGGCCACGGAAGTCACGGATACGCGGCAGCGCGAGCGACAGCGTACGGTCCAGGAACTCCCACATCCGGTCACCACGAAGGGTGACGTGGCAGCCGATCGGCTGGCCCTCGCGCAGCTTGAACTGCGCGATGGACTTGCGGGCCTTCGTGACGGCCGGCTTCTGGCCGGTGATCGTGGTGAGGTCCTTGACGGCACCGTCGATCAGCTTGGAGTCGCGGGCGGCGTCGCCCACACCCATGTTGACCACGATCTTGACCAGACCGGGAACCTGCATGACGTTCTCGTACGAGAACTCCTCACGCAGCTTGCCGGCGATTTCCTCGCGGTAGCGCGTCTTGAGACGCGGCGCAGTGGTGGCAGTCATCAGATGTCCTCACCGGTCCGCTTGGCAACGCGGATCTTGTTGCCCTCGTCGTCAAAGCGGTAGCCGACGCGGGTGACAACCTTGTTGCCGTCCTTCTCCACGACCAGCTGTACGTTGCTGACGTGGATCGGGGCCTCGGTGGTGACAATCCCACCCGTCTGCGAACCGCGAGCCGTCTGACCGGCCTTGGTGTGCTTCTTGACCCGGTTGACACCCTCGACGAGGACGCGGTCCTGAGCGGGGTAGGCCACGATGACCTTGCCCTGCTTGCCCTTGTCCTTACCGGTGATGACCTGAACCAGGTCGCCCTTCTTGATCTTCATGCTTACAGCACCTCCGGCGCGAGCGAGATGATCTTCATGAACTTCTTCTCGCGCAGCTCCCGGCCCACCGGGCCGAAGATGCGGGTGCCGCGGGGGTCGCCGTCGTTCTTCAGAATGACGGCGGCGTTCTCGTCGAAGCGGATGTACGAGCCATCCTGACGACGACGCTCCTTGACGGTGCGAACGATGACGGCCTTGACGACGTCACCCTTCTTCACGTTGCCACCGGGGATCGCGTCCTTGACGGTGGCGACGATGACGTCACCGATACCCGCGTAGCGGCGACCCGAGCCACCGAGAACACGAATGGTGAGAATTTCCTTCGCACCCGTGTTGTCGGCGACGCGCAGTCGCGACTCCTGCTGGATCACGTCTATCTCCTGATCGTCTGCCGGTTCCCGGCGGGTGCCTCTCCGTTACCGGAGAGGCACCTCACCGAGCCTGGCGGAACTGACCTGAGGGGAGAATCCCTCAGGAATTACTTGGCCTTCTCGAGGATCTCGACGATGCGCCAGCGCTTCGAGGCGGACAGCGGACGCGTCTCCATGATGATGACGCGGTCGCCGACGCCTGCAGCGTTCTGCTCGTCGTGGGCCTTGAGCTTGTTCGTACGGCGGATGACCTTGCCGTACAGCGCGTGCTTGACGCGGTCCTCGACAGCGACGACGACGGTCTTGTCCATCTTGTCGCTGACGACCAGACCCTCACGGGTCTTGCGGAAACCGCGGTCGGTGTTCGTCTCAGTCACAGTCTTCTCGCTCATCAGGCGCTCTCCACCGTCTCGATGCCCAGCTCGCGCTCACGCATCAGGGTGTAGATCCGGGCGATGTCCTTACGGACGGACTTGAGCCGGCCGTGGTTCTCGAGCTGGCCCGTCGCCGCCTGGAAGCGGAGGTTGAACAGCTCTTCCTTGGCTTCGCGGAGCTTGTTGAGGAGCTCCTCGTCGCCCAGCTCGCGCAGCTCGGACGCCTTGGTACCGGCCGACATCACGACTCACCTGCCTCGCGCCGAACGATCCGGCACTTCATCGGAAGCTTGTGAGCAGCGCGGGTGAGCGCCTCACGAGCAATCTTCTCGTTCGGGTAGGACAGCTCGAACATCACCCGACCCGGCTTGACGTTCGCGATCCACCACTCGGGAGAACCCTTACCGGAACCCATGCGGGTCTCGGCAGGCTTCTTCGTCAGGGGACGGTCCGGGTAGATGTTGATCCAGACCTTGCCGCCACGCTTGATGTGACGGGTCATCGCGATACGAGCGGACTCGATCTGACGGTTCGTCACGTACGCCGGGGTCAGCGCCTGGATGCCGTACTCGCCGAACGCAACCTGCGTGCCACCCTTGGACATACCGCTGCGCTTCGGGTGGTGCTGCTTGCGGTGCTTGACCCTACGGGGGATCAGCATTTCGGTCAGGCCTCCGTTCCGGTGCTCTCAGCAGCCGGAGCAGCGGCGGCGGGAGCGTCGGCCTTGGGGGCCTCGGCTGCCGGCGACTGCTGCGGCTTACGGCCGCGACCGCCACGCTCGCCACCACGGCCACCGCGGCCGGCCGGGCGGTCAGCGCCGCCACGAGCCGGACGGTTGCCGGCGCGGGCCGCGGCGTTCTCGGCGCGAACCTCGGCGATGTTCTTGACGTCGCCCTTGTAGATCCAGACCTTCACGCCGATGCGGCCGAAGGTCGTCTTGGCCTCGAAGAAGCCGTAGTCGACGTTCGCACGGAGGGTGTGCAGGGGCACGCGGCCCTCGCGGTAGAACTCCGAGCGGGACATCTCGGCGCCGCCGAGGCGACCGCCGCACTGGATCTTGATGCCCTTGGCGCCGGCCTTCATCGAGGACTGCATGCTCTTACGCATGGCCCGACGGAAGGAGACGCGGGAGGAGAGCTGCTCGGCGACGGCCTGGGCCACCAGCTGAGCGTCCACCTCGGGGTTCTTGACCTCGAGGATGTTCAGCTGGACCTGCTTGCCGGTCAGCTTCTCCAGCTCGCCGCGGATGCGATCGGCCTCGGCGCCACGGCGACCGATGACGATGCCCGGGCGGGCGGTGTGGATGTCAACGCGGACGCGGTCGCGGGTGCGCTCGATCTCGACCTTCGAGATGCCGGCCCGCTCCATGCCCTTCGTCATCATGCGACGAATGGCGACGTCTTCCTTGACGTAGTCCTTGTACAGCTTGTCGGCGTACCAGCGGGACTTGAAGTCCGTGGTGATGCCGAGCCGGAACCCGTGCGGGTTTACCTTCTGGCCCATTACCGGGTTCCTTCCTTGCTGCTGACGACCACGGTGATGTGGCTGGTCCGCTTACGGATCCGGTAGGCACGGCCCTGAGCACGCGGACGGAACCGCTTCAGGGTCGGGCCCTCGTCCACGTACGCCTCGCTGATGACCAGCGAAGAGGCGTCGGTGTGGTCGTAGTTGTGTGCAGCGTTGGCGATGGCGCTGTCCAGCACCTTGCCAACCGGCACGCTCGCGGCCTGCGGGGCGAAACGCAGGACCGCCTGAGCCTCCGTGGCATCCATGCCACGGATGAGGTCCACCACTCGGCGGGCCTTCATGGGCGTGACGCGGATGTACCGCGCCTGGGCCCTGGCTTCCATGGTTGTCCCTTCGGTGTAAGTCATAGTCGTTTCCACCCCGCGCTAGCGGCGCTTCGACTTCCGGTCGTCCTTGACGTGGCCGCGGAAGGTGCGAGTCGGCGAGAACTCGCCGAGCTTGTGGCCGACCATCGACTCGGTGACGAACACCGGGACGTGGATCTTGCCGTTGTGCACCGCGATGGTGTGACCCAGCATGGCCGGGACGATCATCGAGCGACGGGACCAGGTCTTGATGACGTTCTTGGTCCCCGCGTCGTTCTGTACGTCCACCTTCTTGATGAGGTGGCCGTCGACGAAGGGCCCCTTCTTGAGACTGCGCGGCATCTAAACCCGCTCCTAGCGCTTCTTGTTCGTCTTGCGGCGGCGGACGATGTACTTGTTGCTCGCCTTCTTGGGAGAACGAGTACGACCCTCCTTCTGACCCCACGGCGAGACCGGGTGACGTCCACCGGAGGTCTTGCCTTCACCACCACCGTGCGGGTGGTCAACCGGGTTCATCGCGACACCGCGGACGGTCGGGCGGACGCCCTTCCAGCGCATGCGGCCGGCCTTGCCCCAGTTGATGTTCGACTGCTCGGCGTTGCCGACCTCACCGATCGTCGCGCGGCAGCGCGCGTCGACCAGGCGGATCTCACCCGACGGCATACGAAGGTGGGCCATGGTGCCCTCCTTCGCCAGCAGCTGCACGGAGGCACCCGCGGAACGGGCGAACTTCGCGCCGCCGCCGGGCCGCAGCTCGATGGCGTGGATGGTCGTACCGACCGGGATGTTGCGCAGCGCCAGGTTGTTGCCGGGCTTGATGTCGGCGGCCGGACCGTTCTCGACACGGTCACCCTGCGACAGGCCACGGGGAGCGACGATGTAACGCTTCTCGCCGTCCGCGTAGTGCAGCAGCGCGATGCGCGCGGTGCGGTTCGGGTCGTACTCGATGTGCGCGACCTTGGCCGGCACGCCGTCCTTGTCGTGACGACGGAAGTCGATCACGCGGTAGGCGCGCTTGTGGCCACCACCCTGGTGGCGAACGGTCACACGACCGGCGTTGTTACGGCCGCCCTTGCTGTGCAGGGGGCGGACCAGCGACTTCTCCGGCGTGGACCGCGTGATCTCGACAAAGTCGGCGACGCTGGAGCCACGACGGCCCGGGGTCGTCGGCTTGTACTTGCGGATACCCATTTCTCAGTCCTCGTCCGATTCCGGACGACTCGAACTCCGTTAGGAGGTCGGGCCGCCGAAGATGTCGATACGGTCGCCCTCGGCGAGGGTCACGATGGCGCGCTTCGTGTCGGCGCGCTTGCCGAAACCGGTGCGGGTGCGCTTGCGCTTGCCCTGCCGGTTGATCGTGTTGACCCCGGTGACCTTGACCGAGAAGACCGCCTCGACGGCCTGCTTGATCTGGGTCTTGTTGGAGCCGGGCGCGACGATGAACGTGTACTTGTTCTCGTCGAGCAGCGCGTAGCTCTTCTCGGAGACCACGGGCTTGACGAGAACGTCACGCGGGTCCGAGTACGTCTTGCTGGTAACGGTCGCCTCACTCATCAGGCGGCGCTCCCTTCGGTCTCAGCGGTCTGGGGGCCAGACACGAAGGACTCGAAAGCGGCCTGGGTGAAGACCACGTCGTCAGAGACGATCACGTCGTACGTGTTGAGCTGGCCCGGCTCCAGGATGTGCACCTGGGGCAGGTTGCGCGCGGACAGCCACGCGGCCTCGTCGGCGCGGTCGACGACCAGGAGCAGGTTCTGGCGCTCCGAGATCTTGCCGAGCAGCGTCTTGGCGGCCTTCGTGGAGGCGGCACCCTCGACCACGCCGGTGACGACGTGGATACGGGAGTGACGGGCCCGGTCCGAGAGGGCACCGCGCAGGGCGGCGGCCTTCATCTTCTTCGGGGTCCGCTGCGAGTAGTCACGCGGCTGCGGGCCGTGGACGACGCCACCACCGGCGAACTGCGGGGCGCGGGTCGAACCCTGACGGGCGCGGCCGGTGCCCTTCTGACGGTAAGGCTTCTTACCACCACCGCGGACTTCACCGCGGCGCTTGGTCTTGTGCGTGCCCTGACGGGCAGCCGCCAGCTGAGCGACAACGACCTGGTGGATCAGCGGAACGCTGGTCTTCGCGTCGAAGATCTCCGCGGGGAGCTCGACGGTACCGGCCTTGTCGCCTGCCGGCGAAAGGATGTCAATGGTGCTCATTACCTCAAGCCCCCTTGGCCGCGGTACGGACCAGGACGAGGCCGCCGTTCGGACCGGGGACCGCGCCCTTGATGAGGAGCAGACCCTTCTCCGCGTCAACCGCGTGGATGGTCAGGTTCTGGGTGGTGACGCGCTCGTTACCCATACGGCCCGCCATGCGCATGCCCTTGAAGACACGCCCAGGGGTGGCGCAGCCACCGATGGAACCGGGGGAACGGTGCTTGCGCTGGGTGCCGTGCCCGGCGCCGAGGCCCTTGAAGTTGTGACGCTTCATGACACCGGCGAAGCCCTTGCCCTTGCTCTTGCCCGTGACGTCGACCTTGACGCCGGACTCGAACACCTCGGCAGTGACCTCCTGGCCCAGCGTGTACTCGCTGGCGTCAGGGGTGCGGAGCTCCACCAGGTGGCGGCGCGGGGTGACGTCGGCCTTGGCGAAGTGACCCTTGAGGGGCTTGTTCACCTTGCGCGGGTCGATCTCGCCGAAGGCGATCTGGACCGCTTCGTAGCCGTCGCTGTCGTTGGTGCGAACCTGCGTCACGACGCACGGACCGGCCTTGACGACGGTCACCGGGACGACCCGGTTGTTCTCGTCCCAGACCTGGGTCATGCCGAGCTTCTCGCCCAGGACGCCCTTGATGTTCTTGCTCATCTCGGCCCGTCCCCTCAGAGCTTGATCTCGATGTCGACGCCAGCCGGCAGGTCGAGGCGCATCAGCGAGTCAACCGTCTTCGGCGTGGGGTCGAGAATGTCGATGAGGCGCTTGTGCGTGCGCATCTCGAAGTGCTCGCGAGAGTCCTTGTACTTGTGCGGCGACTTGATGACGCAGTACACGTTCTTCTCAGTGGGCAGCGGCACCGGGCCCGCGACCGACGCACCAGTGCGGGTCACCGTCTCGACGATCTTCTTCGCCGAGGAGTCGATGACCTCGTGGTCGTAGGCCTTGAGCCGGATGCGGATCTTCTGTCCCGCCATGGCTACTAGTAGTCCTGTCTCTCGTAACGCTCTGGAACCCGGGGGCTCTCTGGACTCCCCCTCCGACCCACGCGGTCGGGCGTGTCGCATCCCCTCTACGAAAATCTCCCGAAGGAGATCCCAACCAAGGGGGCGCGGGCCCGAGGACCGCGGAACCGGGGGCGGAACACCCACCGGGTGCCTGGCCGGCGCCCTGCATTGCTTCCCGGAAGATTCCCGTACGTCCGGCCCTACAGGGCCGACGAGTACTGTGGGACTCGCTTCCGGTCCTCCCGGCGGGAGGCGCGCAGCATTGACACTCAACCGAGCAACCTGGTCAGTGTGCCATACGGGGCGCGGGCCTGGCCAATCGAGTCGGGAATCCTACCCCGAGCGAACGAATGCTCAAACGCGGACACGCATCCGGCGGAGCCGCACCGCCTCATCGGCCCCGGGATCGAGCCCTTCCCGTGATCATTCCGACCCGCCGCGCCGGTCACCGTCGGAAGTTTCCCCCCGAGACCCGGTGCACCCCTTAGTCTGGCGGCCAAGACTCTCGGGGGGAGGTTGGATGCGACTGCTCGTCCACGTGTGCGAAGGCGACTTGGTCGAGTTCTACGGCGCTTACGGCTCCAGGTTCGCCTGGACCCAGCGCGCGATGGACTCCTTCCGCGGGGCCTTCGACCCCTTTCTCTCTCCCGCCGACGGGGACTCCTCCGCCCGCTGGCGCGAGCTGCACGATTCCGAACTCGGCGACGCCTTCGAGATCTCCGTACCCGCGTCCATGACCGTGGCCGAGTGCCTGGCGCTCGCCCTGCGGGAGGCCCGCCGCACCGGCGCCGCCCAGCCGGACG
The DNA here is from genome assembly GCF_042723425.1 of Streptomyces sp. NPDC058375. Taxonomy (NCBI): domain Bacteria; kingdom Bacillati; phylum Actinomycetota; class Actinomycetes; order Kitasatosporales; family Streptomycetaceae; genus Streptomyces; species Streptomyces sp. NPDC058375. Next base: position 12,918 of record NZ_JBHXJG010000156.1, read on the forward strand.
AGGAGCCGGCTGCGCCCGCCGAGGACTCCCCCTGGCATGACCGGGTCCTGCGGACCTGGCTGGCCGATCCCGTGACCGATGAGGAGTACGAGCCCGGACTGTCCCTGGAGCGGACCGGCCTGGCCGACGGTGACCTCATCGTCCTGTGCATCGAGAGAACGGCGCAGGGCGCCTATTGCCTGGCGCCGGCGCCGAACCCGGCCGTGCTCCTGGAGCGGCTCCAGCTCGCGATGAACGGCTCCGCCCCCGACGGCGGGCCACGGCTGTGGGGCGTGCTCCTCTACACCACGGCCGACGTGGAGCTGGCCACGTACGTCCGGACGCACTTCGAGGACCTCGACGCGCTCTCCGGGCCGAGCACCCGCGTCTTCGTGGTCGAGCGGCAGGCCCGGTGGGCCGAGGCGCGGGCGTACTGGCGTGGCCGTCTGGAGCCGGAGCTCTACCGGGTGCTCTCGTCCATGCGGTGGCTCCGCTGGCAGCCCTACGAACCCCAGGGGGCGTACGCGATCGCCGACCGGCTGGGCGTGGCCCTGGAGTTGCTGCCCTGTCTGGTCTTCTTCGACGGCAGACCCGAGCAACCCTGGGGCGGGCGGCGGATCGTCTTCCCGGTGGAGCAGGCCACTCCCCAGTACTTCCGTACCCTCTTCGGCCGGGTGGCGCGGGTCCTGGGCACCCTCCCGGCCCAGGACGGAGCGCGGCGGCCCGGCGAGGAGTTCGGCCCGCTGGATCTGCTGGATCTCAGGGCCGACATCGAGAACGACAGCGAAGCCGTCCTGGGCAGCCTGCTGAACAGCGCCCGGGGGCTCGACGACGCGGCCTTCGCCACGGTGGCGGCTGCTGAGCACTCGATCAGGGCGGCGCTGCGGCCGGCCCCCGCCCCGAGCACCGATTACCACCTCGACAACTGTCGGGTCGTCCTCACGTCAGGATCCTTCATGACCGAGAACTTCTATTTCCAGGGCCAGAACACCACGTTCATCAACCGTCCCGTGCACACCGTCGTCCGGGATTTCCAGAACCAGTACGGCCACGAGGAGCTTCGACAGCTGCTTCAGCTGACCCTCTCCAGCACCGATCTCGCGGACACCGACCGGGACGAGGCCGCGCGGACCGTGCACGACCTCGCCCGGCTGGCCGACGATCCCGCCTCGGACGCGTCCGCGTTCCGGCTGCGGGCCGAACGGCTGCGGGAGATGCTGGCGGGCGCGGCCGACATCGCTCAGCCGGCCCTCGCCATCATCGCTTCCGTCGTCGCTGCGGTGACCGGCTGACGGCCCCGCCGTCGGGGCCCGACCCCTCGACGCCCCCTCGCACCACCGTGCCCGGCCCCGGCCCGCCCACGACGACAACGTGACCGGGCCGGGGCAACCCGTCCGCCCCGATCGCCGTCTATCCCCCCGCAGGCGCGGCCCGACCGCCGCTGACCTGCGCGGAGAGTCAGGCAGGACGCAGGACAGGGCGACCGTTCGCCCGCTGCGGGGGAAGCGGGAGCGGACGGGGTGCGTGGCGTGGTGGATCGATCTGTGCCGTCCCGGATACGGATGCCCCGGCGCGGCCTCCTCCTCGCGGCCACCGCGGCCGCCGCCACCGCCGGATGTGCCGTGCCGGCGCCCCGGCGACGGGGTCCTGTACCGGATCCGGCACCGGGGCTCGCCATAGCGAGCAGTCGGCGGGCCCTGGTCCTCCAGCTGCTGGCCCACCCGGACGACGACCTGTACTTCATGAACCCGGACACCCGTGAGGCCCTCGACGCCGGGACGCCGCTGGTCTGCGTGTATCTGACCGCGGGCGAGGCGGACGGCGTCAACAAGATCCCCGGTGCGCCCCGCCCGGCCCCCGACCGTGCCGCGTACTCCTCCTCCCGCCATCAGGGCCTGCGCCAGGCGTACGCCGAGCTGCTCGGGTTCGATCGGTTCACGCCCTGGCAGAAGTCGGTGGCCGCCCTGCACGGCGGCCACCGGGCCGAGATGAACGTCCTGACCGACGGGGTCCGCCGGGTCGAGCTGGTCTTCCTCAACACCGCGATGCACACCGGGCGCGGCCGCCCCGGGCTGCCCAGTCTCTGGCGGGACCGCCGGCTCCTGCTGCGTACCGTCGTCGCCGACAACTCCCCGCTGGAGCGCGCCGGTTCGTATACGTACGAGTCGCTGATCGACGTCCTCACCGGGCTGCTGGAGCAGTACCGGCCGACCGTCGTGCACACCCTCGACCCGGACCCGGACCTCCAGTTCAGCAGCGAGTACGAACGCCGCCGGGACAGCGAGCAGCGCGGGTACTCCGACCACGCCGACCACACCGCCGCCGGGTGCTTCGCCTGGGCCGCCCTGATCCGCTGGGTGGCGGGGGCGACGGGGCGCGGGGAGCCGGTGCCCGGGTTCGTCGTCGCCGCGTTCCGGGGGTACTACAACCGGCACTGGCCCAAGAACCTGCCGCCCGCGGTGCTGGAGCGCAAGGCCGCCCACCTCGTCCCGTACGGCGGCGCGCCCGACTGGGAGTGCGGCAACCCCTCCGGCTGCGGGGACTACAACGTGGGCGGCGACCGGCCGCTCACCAACCGCAAGGGCTGGGTGCGCTCCACCCACCACCGCTACCCCGGTCCCCGGGCCCAGGTCGCCGCCGGCGCGGACGGCCGGCTCACCGCCTACGGGGTGCTCGGGCTGCGCGCCGTCCGGTGGCGCGAGAGCGCGCCCGGCAGCGGGGTCTGGGACGCGCCGGACGACCTCGGCGGCGGGCCGCTCGCCCCGGTGCTGGGCTCCGCGGTAACGGCAGACGGGCGGCACCTGCTGTTCGGGCTGCGGTTCGCCGCGCTCGGCGGACACGGCGCGGACAACGAACGCGAGATCGTGCTCCTGGAGCAGCGCTCCCCCGGCGGCCCCTTCCGCGCCTGGCGGGGCCTCGGCAACCCCGCCACCGGAGCCGACCACGGCCGCCGCATCGGGACGCCGATCGCCGTCGCCGCCCCGGACGGCCGCGTCCACCTCTTCGTACGGAACGCGGAGAAGGGCCTCAGCACCCGGGTGCGCGACGCGGTCACCGGCCGCTGGAGCGGCTGGCGCGACATGGGCGGCGGCGAGGTGCAGGACGGGCTGACCGCGGTCGTCGACACGGCTGGCCGCGTCCACGTGTACGCGGCCGGGCACCATGCCGTGCACCACTGGACCCAGGACGCCCCGGACACCGACGTCACCGCCCGTACCCAGCTCACCGACTCCCCCGTCCCCGCGCACGCGCCCGGCGCACTCCCCGCGCCCGACGGGTCCGTGGAGCTGTACTACCGGCCCGCCGCGCGCGAGCGGCTCGTCGCCGTGCGCGCCGAGGAGGCTCCCGCGCCCCGCTTCGGGGGGTACGGTCCGGTGACCGCCGCCGCCTCGCCGGCCGGCCCGGTCCTGCTCGGCCGGTCCGCGGAGGGCCGGATCCAGCTGCGTACCTCCGAGGGCATCGCCGTACGCTCCCGGGGCCCCGCCCCTCTGGACGGCGCCGCCCTCCACCTCGGCGCGGCGGACGGGCGGCCCGCCGTCGTGGGGTTCGGGCCGGACGCCGTTCCGTGGGTGTGGCGACCGTAGAAGAGGTCGCGTTCCCGCCAACTCCCGTCCCATAACGTCGCGTTATGGCCAAACGTTAGTACCCCCGTCTCGCCGCGCTCCGGCACCCTGTTGCCCACCATCCCCCACGGACACGCCTACCCAGCGTGTCGCGCGAAACGAGGCATCATGCGCATATCCCGGCTCATGCCCGCTGTCGCCGCAGCAGCGGCCTGCGTCCTCTCGCTCTTCGCACCGTCCGCGACGGCCGCACCCGCGCCGCCGCTCCAGGACGCCCCGCCGCCCACCACCCAGATCATCGGCGGCGGCTACGCCCAGAACGCCCCCTGGGCCGCCCGGCTCTTCTCGAACGGCAGAGAGACCTGTTCGGCGACGATCATCGCGCCGACCTGGATCCTCACCGCCAAGCACTGCGTCACCGGTGGCGGTCTGTCGTTCCGTATCGGCAGCCTCGACCAGCACAGCGGCGGTGTGGTCGCGAACGGCGTCCAGACGTACACCCACAGCTCGGACCTGGCCCTCGTCCGGCTGGACCGTTCCGTGCAGGCGACCTACTCCCGCCTCGGCTCGCCCGGCTCGGTGAGCGTCGGGCAGAGCGTCCAGGTCTGGGGCTGGGGCGCGACCTCGCAGTGCGGCTCGGAGGCGAACTGCCAGTCGCGCTACCTGAAGGTCGCCAACGTGACGGTCACCGGCGGCTGCGGTGACGCGTACGGCGGCTCGGCGATCTGCGCCCGCCGCGGCAACGGCATCACCGCCGGCGGCGACTCCGGCGGCCCGATGACGGCCAACGGCATCCAGGTCGGCGTCGCCTCCACCAGCGACCGCCAGACCACGACCGCGTACACGAACGTCACCGCGTACCGGTCCTGGATCCAGTCGATCGCGGGCGTCTGACCCAGGGCCTGTCCGGTCCCGATCCGCCGGACACGCCCTGAACGCCCCACTCGGGACGGCCGGCACCTGACCGGCCCGCCGTCCCCCTGAACCGTAGGGCCCCCGTACCTCACCGCCCGAGGTACCGGGGCCCTACAGCCATTCCCCCTCGGGGTCCGGGCACGGCGAAGGGCCCCGCACCTCTTTCGAGG
>NZ_JBHXJG010000157.1:0-17367 GCF_042723425.1 Streptomyces sp. NPDC058375
GTCCGGCCCCGCCACATGGGGCCGGACAGGCCGTCCGGCTGTTGTCGGAACGGTGGACGGTCTCTCATTCTCCGCAACTCGGCGGGCTGTTCGCGCAGGCCGACGAGGCCCACGAGCACTCCCACCGGCTCGCCGAGCGCCGCATCCCCGTCGTGCTGATCACCCCCCCCATAGAAGGACTGGACTTCCCTGCGTCTCCTGCGACGACGCGGTCGCCATCGGGCGCGCCTGGCGCCACCTGGCCTCGGTCTGCGCGGCCCGCAGGCGCGGCCTCGGGGAGTGTCGTCCGACATCTCGGTCGTCGGCTACGACGACTCGGCGTTCATGAACTGCACCGAACTCCCGCTCACCACCATCCGCCGGCCCATCGAGGCCATGGGCCGGGCCGCCGTCGAACTGCTCTGCGCGGGCATCCAGGGCGGCACCCTTCCGCCGGACGAGCTGCTGTTCGAGCCGGAGCTGGTGGTCCGGGGCTCCACCGCCAAGGCGCCCCGCTGAGTCCGGACCACCAGGACAGCCCCTGCCGTCCGGGCACGCCAGGATCGCGGGGCGCGTGCGACTGCGGCACAGTGGGGCACATGGACGACCTCAACGCACTCGCCGAGGAACACCTGACCGCGGCCCGCGCCTCCGCGCACGGCCGCAGCGCCCACCTCCTGCTCCAGCAGCCACCCCTGCGGCAGACGGTGATCGCCCTCACCGAGGGGACCGCGCTCGACGAGCACAACGCGCCGCCCGCCGCCTCGCTCCTCGTGCTGCGCGGCAGCGTCCGCCTCACCGCTGCGTCCGGCGACGCGGAACTCCCTGCCGGAACCCTCCACCCGATCCCGCAGGAACGGCACGGGCTGCTGGCGCTCCAGGACGCCGTGGTCCTGCTCACGGCCGTCAACGACTGACGGCCACCGATCGCCGGGACACCCCCAGGTGTGCCGCGGCCGCGACGTGGCAGGAGAGGATCGAGCAGGGTCGGCACGTCCGGGAACGGGCAGGTCACCCCGCCGGCCGCGCCCGCCCACGTCCCCGGAGTACCAGCTTGCCCACCCAGACCGCGTCCGCCGCGGACAACACCGCCCCCGCTGACGGACGCACCGCACCGCCCCGCCGCTGGCGCACCGCTCTGCGCCGCACTCCGGTCTCCCTGTGGAACGACGACATCACCGACTGGGCCGCCGCCCTGACGTACTACGCCATCCTCGCCCTGCTCCCGGCGCTCCTGGTCACCGTGTCCGTGATCGGCCTCGCCAACCCCGACGCGACCAGCGCGCTGATCTCCGACATCACGGCGTTCGCGCCCGCCGAGTCCGGGGAGGCGCTGCGCAGGCCGTTGGAGGCGGCGACCGAGCAGCGCTCCGCCGTCTGGCTGCTCGTCGCGACGGGATCCGTCAGCGCCGTGTGGTCCGCGTGCAGCTACCTCGCCGTGTTCCGCCGGGCGATGCACGCGATGCACGGCGTCCGGGACAACCGCCCGCCCCTGCGGCAGGCGCACATCATCGTCGTCTCGGCGATCGGCCTGCTGCTCCTTCTGATGACCAGCGCCTTCGCCCTGGTCATGACCGGCCCGCTGGCCCGCTGGCTCGGCCGCCGCGTCGGCCTGCCGCACGAGGGGGAGACCCTGTGGGCGGCGCTGAAGTGGCCGCTGCTGGTCTGCCTCGTCGCCTGCCTGATCATGGTCCTCTTCAGCACCGGCCCCCGCTCCGCGCGCGGTGTCCGCCGGGGCCTGCCCGGCGGGATACTCGCCGCGTTCTGCTGGCTCACCGCATCGGCGCTGTTCGCCCTGTACGCGACCCAGGTCGGCAGCTACAGCAGGCTGTACGGATCGCTCGCCGGGCTCGTCGTCTTCCTCATCTGGGTGTGGTTCGCCAACCTGTCGCTGCTGGCCGGCGCCCAGTTCAACGTCGAGCTGCGGCGGCCCGAACCCCAGCGGGAACCCGGCACGGACGCGGGCGGGTCCGCCCCGGCCGCAGGCTGAGCCGGGCCCTCCCTCGGCTCAGCCCTTGGTGCGGTAGCCGGCGACGATCGGCATGGTCTCGCGCAGCACACGTACGCCGTCGTTGTCCGCGTCGCCCAGCCGGTGGCCCTTCCACGTCCCCGTCGCGCTGGAGAACCGGCTGATCCGCCGGCAGCGGTCCCCGCACGCGGAGCGGTACGCCATGATCGTGTAGTGCGTGCCGTCCTCCGTGATCCAGCCGGTGTTGTACGGGCGGTCGCGGCTCACGCTCATCGAACCGTCCGCGCCCGCCGCCAGCGTCGTACGGTCGTGGGCGAGGCCCAGGTTGTGGCCGATCTCGTGGCTCGCCGAATCCAGGCCGATGCCGTCGACGTCGACGACCGCGTAGGCGTACTCGTCCGTGGAACGGTCCAGCGCGGGCGTGTAGTCCGCCGTGCCACCGCCCCGCTCAGGCCGGTCCACGACCAGCGTGACCAGATCGGCGCCGTACCGCGCCCGCTGTTCGTGCACCTGGCGCCCGAGCCCCGACGCGTGGTCCTTGAGGAGGGCGTACGCGGCACGGAACTCCTCCGACCCCTCGTAATCGGTCGCCGTGTACGGGTGGACGACGCGGATGACGCCGCAGAGCCCGCCCCCGGCCAGGGACCGGTTCATCCGCGTCGCGATCCGCTGGGCCGACGCGGGCACCCGGTGCTCGCCGCCGACCTGCCGCGCCGCCTTCGGCGTGTGGACGACCAGCACGTCGACCACGGGGCACTGCGCCGCCCCCGCCGCCGAACGTGCCGCGGGCGAGGCGGTGGCCGGTGCGTCCGCCGGGGCGGCGCAGAGCGACACACCGATGCCCACGGCCAGGGCCGCCTTCACGAGGGTCGCGCGCATGGGAGTCGACTCCGTCCGGAAGGGGCAGGCCCCGGGGGGCCGCCCGATGGCTGAAAGTTACTCATTCATAACACTCCGTGATGCGGCTCGCCCGTTGTGCCCGAAACCGGTCGGCGGCCGTTTGTTCCCTGGCCGGAGGGGTGTGGCGGCGAGGAGGTGGGCAGGTACACGTGTGCGAACTCGCACGAACGGAACGGCAGCCGGCGGCAGAGGGGCGTGTGTGACGTGACGGAACAGGGCGAATGGCGGTTCTCCGACGACCGGGGTCAGCAGTCGACGGCACCCCGCCCGCCCGGGCGGGTGCTGGCCTATGTTCAGGCCGGGGCCACCCTGTGGGACCTCGGAATCCGGCCGGTGGCGATCTTCGGCTCCGACCATGACGGGCCCGACCCCGACACGGCGAAGACCGGAACCCTGCCGCTGGACGAGGTCGCGTACGTCGGTGCGGGCAGCGCCCTGGACGTCGAACGGCTGCTGAGCGTAGCGCCGGACCTCGTGGTGGCCGTCAGCTACGGCGGCGGCCATGTCTACGGGCTGGCCCCCGAGACGGCCAAGCCCCTGGAGGAGAGGGTTCCGGTGGTCGTCCTCGACGTCAGTCAGGCCCGTACGTTCGGTGAGATCGGCGACCGCTTCGCCGAACTGGCCCGCTCGCTCGGCGCCACGGACCGGCCGGGCGCGGACCGCGACCTGGACGCCGCCCGGGAAAGGCTGCGGGCCGTCGTCGCCGCCACGTCCGCCGACGCGCCCCGGGTGCTCGCCCTCTCCCCGGCCGACCCGGACCGGGCGCATGTCGCACGCCCCAGGATGTGGCCAGAGCTGCGGGTGCTCACCGAACTGGGCGTCCGGCTGGTGGAGCCCGCCGAAGGCCCCGGGGTCAACTGGTCCACGCAGAGCCGCGCCGACACCTTCGCGCTGCGCCCCGAGGTGATCCTGACCGACATCCGCGCCCACGCCGCCCCGCTCGAAGAACTGCGGGGAAGCGCGGGTGTGCCGACGCCCGTCGTCCCGTGGAACCCCGAGCCCCTCTACGGGCCCCGCGACCACGCCCGCTTCCTGGGCCTGGTCGCGGACGCCCTGGAGGCGGCGCGGGCGAGCTGAGTCCCGGGTCCTACGGGGCGGGGGCGAGCCCGTCGGCGACGAGCCCGGCGAGCACCGCCTCGCCCAGCGCCTGGACTGCGGAGGCCGGGCGGACCATCACGGTGAACTCCTTGATGCGTCCGTCCTCGTCCACGTGCAGGAGGTCGATGCCGTGGATCTCCTTGCCCCCGACCGTCGCCCGGAACAGCAGGACCGCCGACGGGGCCTCGGCCCCGTCGGCGCTCGTCTGCGAGGCACCCGCGAACTCGCCGACGTAACGGAAGTCCTCGAAGGTGCGCAGCAGGACGCCGAACAGCCCCAGCACCGCCGGCCTGCCCTCGAAGGGGGTGAACTTCACCGGGCTGTAGAGCCGGATGTCCTCGGTGAACAGATCGTCCAGGGCGCCGAGGTCGCGGCTGTCGACGGCGGCACGGAAGCGGTCCACTGCGGTGGTCATGTGTCCTCCTCGTAGTCAAGAAAGTGACTAGTCAGTTTCTTGACTATCATGAGGCCGGCGTTCCGGACAGGGGTGGACGGGATCCGCTCCGGCCCGGCTGAGAGGGAGGCGGTCCGATGGCGTTGCGCCATGCGGTGCTGGCGGCGCTGCTCGACGAGGAGCTGAGCGGCTACCAGGTGACGAAGGCGTTCGCGGCGGGCGTCGCGAACTTCTGGCACGCCCTGCCGCAGCAGGTCTACGCGGAGCTGGCCAGGCTGGAGAAGGAGGGCCTGGTCGCCGGGCGCGAGGTCGTCCAGGAGGGGCGCCCCAACAAGCGGCTGTTCCGGGTCACCGGGGAGGGGCTGACCGAGCTGGAGAGCTTCGCGTCCGCCGCCGCCAAGCCCGCGTTCCTCCGGGAGGACCTGCTGGTCCAGGTCCAGGCGGCCGACCATCTCGACGTCGGCGTACTGATCGAACGGCTCACCGAGCGGTACGCCTTCGCCGAGGCCAAGGCCGCGCTGTTCGAGGAGCAGTTGCGCAGGATGCGCGGGGAGCTGGACGAGGCGGAGTTCCTGCTCCGCGGTGCGCGCGTCGGCCCGTATCTCACCTGCCGCCGAGGGCGGGACTTCGAACGCGCCAACCGCGACTGGTGCCGGGACGTGATGGAGGTGCTTCGGGCGCGGCGGGAGGCCCGGGGCGAGTCCTGACGGGCGTCGGCCGGACTTCCCGCATCTTTCCCAAAAATATTCTGCAAAATTACTTTGGGAAAGTGGATCCGCCGTTCTACGCTGCTGTCATGGACAGCGAAGACGGTCGTCGCATACTCGATCCGGCGCAGGACGGGGCCGCCCTCAAGGCGCTCACCCACCCCCTGCGCCTCACCCTGCTCGGGCTGCTGCGGCAGCACGGTCCGGCCACGGCCAGTGAGCTCGCGGTCAGGACGGGGGAGTCCTCGGCCTCCACCAGCTACCACCTGAGGGTGCTCGCCAAATACGCGTTCGTCGCTGAGGCCGACCACCGCGACAGCCGGGAACGCCGCTGGAAGTCCGTGCACGACATGACCTCGTGGAGCAACGAGGCGATGCACCGCACCCCCGGCGGCAGCACGATCCTCAGCGTCCTGCACCGCCGTCAGATCGAGCACCTCCAGCAGTCGCTGGACCGCCACGAGGCGGATCTGGACAGCGGCCGGCTGGGTGAGGAGTGGCAGGAACCGTCGGGCGTCAGCGACTCCATGCCCCGGCTGACCCCGGAGTCCCTCGCCGAGCTGTGGGAGGTGCTTCAGGCGAAGACGGACGAGCTCACCGCTCGTGACGCCGGGGATCCCCGCGCCGAACAGGTCGTCCTGTTCACCGCCGGACTGCCGCTGGCCCCGGACCCGGTGGCCGACCAGGACACCAGCACCGCCGCCTCCAAAGACGCCTCGTGATCGCCGGGTCGGGCCTTTCCGCCGCCGTGCCCGGGCACAGCGGCCCGGACGAGGCGACCGCGCGCCGCCGTTACGTCACGGTCTCCTTCCTCTTCTGGCTCCCCATCGGCATGTCCATCGCGACGGGCGTGCTCCTCTTCACCGAACGGGGCATGGGCCTCGCCGCCATCGCGGGCTTCTACGCCGCGCACTCCCTCACGGCCGCCGCGATGGAACTGCCCACCGGCGGCCTCTCCGACGTCATCGGGCGACGCCCCGTCCTAGCCGTCGCCGGGCTGCTCAACCTCACCGCGTTCACCCTCATCGGCCTCGGCGCGGCGGGCTGGGCGATCGCGCTCGGCATGGCCCTGATGGGCCTCGCCCGCGCCCTGTCCAGCGGGCCCGCCGAGGCCTGGTACGTCGACACCGTCCACGCCCACGCGGGGCCCGGCGCCGACCTGCGTACGGGCCTTGCGCGCGGCAGCTCCGCCACCTCGGCCGCCCTCGCGCTGGGCACCCTGCTCGGCGGCGGGCTGCCCTGGCTGCTCGGCCTCGCCCCCGGCGCGGGGAAGTGGCTGACCGACAGGACCGCCGGGCTCGTCATCCCGCTCTCCGTGCCCGCCCTGCTCGGGGCGCTGGTCGAGGTCGTCTTCGTGCTCTACGTGCTGAGCGCCCTGCCCGAACCGCCTCGGCCCCGCACCACCCTGCGCCGGGTCGTCGCAGGCGTGCCCGCCACCATCGCCGCCGGGCTGCGGCTCGGCGCCCGGGACGCCCTCATCCGGCGCATCCTGCTGACCGCGAGCGCCGCCGGGGCCGCCCTCGCCGCCGTCGAGCTGCTCACCCCGGGCCGCGCCGCCGCCCTCATGGGAACCGCCGAATCCGGGGCCCTGGTCTTCGCCGGGCTGGCCTGCGCCGGGTTCCTGTGCTCGGCCATCGGCAGCCAACTCGCCCCGCTCGTGGCCCGGTTCGCCGGCAGCGGCGAGCGTGCGGTGCTCGTGAGCCTCGGACTCACGGCGCTGGGGCTGACCCTCCTCGGGATCACCGCGCACTCGATGAGCCCGCTCGCCACGACGACCGCCGTCACCGGCTACGGACTCGTGTACCTCGGCCTCGGAGCGGCGGGCCCCAACGAGAACGACCTCCTGCACCACCGGGTCGACGCCTCGGGCCGCGCCACCGCCCTCTCCGTCCAGTCGCTCTCGCTGCAACTGGTCGCCGCCGGCGCCGGACTGGCCGCGGGCACCCTGCCGTCGGGGCCGCTGCCCTGGCTGCTGGCCGCCTTGGCCGTCCTGGCCGGAGCCCTTCTCTGGGTGCGCCGCGCCGCCCCCGCCGAGGCCCCGCCCGCACCTCTGCCGCACCTGGCCGGCCGGGAACCCGGCCACGCCCCCGTACCCGCCGGACAACTCCACGACACGCGACCCGAGGAGACCCACCCTCATGCCCGACCGACTTGATCCGCTGGTCATCGGCGAATGCGTCGCCGACATCGTCCGGCAGCCCGAGGAGGCCGACCGGGTCCACCCCGGCGGAAGCCCCGCCAACGTCGCGTACGGCCTGGCCCGGCTCGGCCACGACACCACCCTGCTCACCCAGTTGGGTGCGGACGCCCACGGGCGGCTCATCCGCGACCACCTGGCCGCCGCCGGGGTCGAGGTCCGCACCGACGACGCCACCGGGCCCACCCCCTCGGCCGCCGTCACCCTGGACGACCGGGGCCGTGCCACGTACGCCTTCGAGGTCGGCTGGACCCTCGGCCCGGTGGCGCTCGACCGGGTGCCGGGGCATGTGCACACCGGCTCGATCGCGGCGGTCGTCGAGCCCGGGGCCGCGACGGTCCTGGCAGCCGTGGAGTCGCTGCGCGCCGTCGCCACCGTCAGCTACGACCCCAACGTACGGCCCGAGTTGATGGGCGACCGCGCCCCCGCCGTGGCCCGCGTCGAGCGCTGCGTCGCGCTGAGCGACCTGGTCAAGGCCAGCGACGAGGACCTGCGGTGGCTGTACCCGGACGAGGAGCCGGAGCAGGTCGCGACCCGGTGGCTCGCGGCCGGACCCGCGCTCGTCCTCGTCACCCGGGGCGGGGCGGGCGCGTTCGCCCTGTTCCCCGGCGGCCGGGCCGACACCGAAGCGCCGCCCGTCACCGTCGCCGACACCGTCGGAGCGGGCGACGCGTTCATGTCCGGCACTCTCCACGCGCTGGCCGCGCACGGCCTCCTCGGACCCGGAGCCCGCGACCGGCTGCGCGCCGTGGGCCGGGACACCGTCGCCGACGTCCTGCGCCACGCGGTCGCCTCCGCCGCCGTGACCGTCGCCCGGCCCGGCGCCAACCCGCCGACCACGGACGAGCTCCGGGAGGCCCTCGGAGGCGTCGCGCCCTCAACTGACGTCTCGTCATGACCCGTTCGGCGCAGTCGAACGCACCCTCGTGAGACGTCCCGCCGTTCGTCAACCCGACGCAGTACGACAACGGATCGGGGCAACGGGTGGCGAGGAGACGGACGGCCGAGGGCGGTACGGAGCCGGGGACGCGGGCGGGCGTCTTAGCGGCCGGGACGCGCACGGCGGTGCTGCGGAGCGTGGCGGGCTGGGTGCCGGGGGAGCCGGTCGGCAACGAACGGCTCCCCGCCGACTGGGACGTGGACGACGCCTGGGTGCGCCGTCGTACCGGCATCGGCAGCCGGCACCGCGCCGGAGAGGGCGTCGCCACCGGTGACCTCGCCTTCGAGGCGGCCTCCCGGCTGCTGGCCCGCGCCCCGGCGGCGGGCGAGGTGGACGCGGTGGTCCTCGCCACCGCCACCCCCGACCACCTGTGTCCCGGCACCGCCCCGGCGCTCGCGGCCCGGCTGGGGCTCGGCACCGTACCGGCGCTGGACATCGCCGCCGTGTGCAGCGGCTTCGTCTACGGACTCGCTGTCTGCCACGGCCTCGTCGCCTCGGGGCTCTACGAACGCGTCCTGCTGGTCGGCGCGGACGTCTACTCGACCTGGCTCGACCCCGCCGACCGCTCGGCGGGCGTCGTCTTCGGCGACGGGGCGGGCGCCGCCCTGGTGGCCGCCGGGCGCTCCGGCGACCCCGGGGAACTGCTCGCGTTCGACCTGGGCAGCGACGGCACCGGCTACGACCTGATCACCGTCCCCGGCGGCGGGGCCCGCGCCCGGGCGAGCGGGAAGCCGACGGGCCCGGGCGACGGGTTCTTCCGGATGCAGGGCGGCACCGTCTACCAGCACGCCGTCGAGCGGATGACCGGCTCCTGCCGGACCCTCCTGGACCGGGTCGGCTGGCACCCGGCCGAGGTCGACCGCTTCGTGCCGCACCAGGCCAACGCCCGGATCCTGCGCGCCGTCGCCGAGCGGGTCGGCATCGCACCGCAGCGCTGCGTCACCCATCTGGAGCGGGTCGGCAACACCGGCGCCGCCTCCATCCCACTGGCCCTGGCCGACGCGGCGGACGGGGGCCGCCTCCGCTCCGGCGACCGGGTGCTGCTCACCGCCTTCGGGGGCGGACTCACCTGGGGTTCGGCGGCACTTCGCTGGCCCGGAACGTCACAGACCATGTGCATGGACTCTACGGAAGGAACACAGCATGTCGCTCCCCGCTGATCAGGGCACCGAGGCCCGAGCCGGCACCGCCGTCGCGGTGACGGGGGTCGGCCTGGTGACACCCGCAGGGGCGGACGAGCACAGCTTCTGGGAGGGGCTGTGCTCCGGGCGGTCCACCGCCCGGCGGATCGAGGAACTGGCCGGTCTGCCGGTCGACTTCGCCTGTCCGGTCGACGGCATCGACCTGGACGCGGCGGTCGGCGGCCGGTCGGTGTGGCGGATGGCCCGGTTCGTGAAACTGGCTCTGGTGGCCGCCCGGCAGGCCGTCGCCGACGCCGGCCTCGACCCGGCCCGGTGGGACGGCACCCGGGTCGGCGTGGTGCTCGGCGTGGGCGTCGGCGGCGTCTCCGTACTCGTCGACAACGCGGCCAGGCTGGCGGCCTCGGGCCCCGACGCGGTCTCCCCGCTGCTCGTCCCGATGATGATTCCCAACGCGGCGGCGGGCGAGGTCGCCATCGCGCTGAAGGCGGGCGGCCCGAGCCTCGCCCCCGCCACCGCCTGCGCCTCCGGGGCCACCGCCCTCGCCGTCGCCCGCGACCTGCTGCTCGGCGGCAGCTGCGACGTGGTGGTGGCGGGCGGCGCGGAGTCGGTGCTGACCCCCCTGGTGGTCACCGCGTTCGCCCGGATGGGCGCGCTGTCCACCCGCGCCGGCGACCCGGCGGCCGCGTCCCGCCCGTTCGCCGCCGACCGGGACGGCTTCGTCATCGGCGAGGGCGCCGCCATGCTCGTCCTGGAGCGCGAAGAGGGGGTACGCGCCCGGGGCGGCCGCCCGCGCGCCCTGCTCACCGGGGCCGGCTCCAGCACGGACGCCCACCACCCCACCGCCCCGGCCCCCGACGGACACGGCGCCCAGCGGGCGGTGCAAGCGGCGCTCGACCAGGCGGGCTGGACAGCGGGCGATGTCGACCACATCAACGCCCACGGCACCTCCACCCCCCTCAACGACGCCATGGAGACCACCCTCATCTCCCGGCTCTTCCCGCACCGGCCGCCGGTGACCGCGCCCAAGGGCGTCGTCGGACACACCCTGGCGGCGGCGGGCGCGATCGAGGCGGTGACCACCGTCCTGACGCTGGAACGTTCCGTCATCCCGCCGATCGCCAACCTGGACGCGCTCCCCGACGCCTTCCCGCTCGACTGCGTGACCAAGGAGCCCCGCCACCGGCGGGTCGGGACGGCGCTCAGCCACTCCTTCGGCTTCGGCGGCCACAACGTCGCCCTCGCCTTCCAACGCGCCTGATATACAGGGGCATTTCGGGACGGCGAGGGGTGTCCTCGCCGTTCCTTGATCGTTACTGTGTTGTGACCGTAACCACGAACGACGCGGCTCCGCCGTCCACGAACGATTTGCTGACCGCGGCTCTCTTCGGGCCGAACTTCCGCCAGGAGCACGGATTCTGGCGTCGGCTGCTGACCACAGAACCGTTTCGCCGACCCGGTGGCGGCACCCCCGACGAACGGCTCGCCCTCTCCTACCACCGGCTGCGCATCCTCAACAACGCGCTCGACAGCGGCGCACGACTGGCCGCCGACCCCCGGGCGCTCGCCGCGCTGCACGAGTGGCTCGGCCCCGTCGATCCGGCGCTGACCACCGTGGCGGGCATCCACTACAACCTCTTTCTCGGCAGCCTCCTCGACCACGACGCGGGCACGCTGCGCGACCTGTCGGACTTCCTCGCCCTGCGGCGTGTGGGCACCTTCCTCTGTACGGAGGTGGCGCACGGCAACGACGCGGCGGCCATCGAGACCACCGCGACGTACGACCGCGAACGCGACGGCTTCGTCCTGCACACCCCGCACGCCGGGGCGCAGAAGTTCATGCCCAACACCAGCCCCGCCGGTGGCCCCAAGTCCGGTGTGGTGGCGGCCCGGTTGCTCGCCGACGGCGCCGACCACGGGGTCTTCCTCTTCCTCGCCCCGCTCACCGACGCCCACCGCGCCCTGCCCGGTGTCCGGGTGCGGCGGCTGCCCGCCCGGATGGGCTCCCCGGTCGACCACTGCCTGACCTCCTTCGACCGCTGCTTCGTCCCGCGCGAGGCGCTCCTCGTTGGACAGCAGGGGCGGATCGGTGACGACGGACGCTTCCGCAGCGAAGTCCCCAACCGCAGAAGGCGGTTCCTCACCTCAATCGGCCGGGTCACTCCCGGCAAGCTCTCCATGAGCGCCTGCGCGGTCGGCTCCGCCCGGGTCACCCTGGCCATCGCCGTCCGGTACGCCGGCCACCGGATGATCTCCGGATCGCGCGCCGCCCGCCGGATCCCGGTGTACGCGCACCGCACCCACCACGGGCCGCTGGCCGGGGCGATGGCGACGGTCTACGCGATGAGCCTGCTGCACCGCAGGGCCCTGGACCGCTGGGAGTCGGCCCCCGGGACCGACCGGGACGAGGCGGAACGCCTGGTGGCCGTCGCCAAGGGGTGGATCACCTGGCAGGCGCGCGCCGTCATCGTCGAGTGCCGCGAACGGTGCGGAGCCCAGGGGCTGTTGGAGAACAACGGGATGACCGAGCTGTTCACCGGCATCGAGGGCGCGATCACCGCCGAGGGCGACAACCTCGCCGTGCACGCCAAGGCCGCCGCCGAGATGCTCTTCAGCGCCACCGACCGGGACGGGGCCGAGGTCGAGGGCCCAGGCGACCTGGACGACCCGGCCTTCCTCGGCCGCCTGTTCACGGCCGTCGAGGACCTCTGGTTCGCCCGTGCCCGGACGCGGATGAGCGCCGCCCCGCCCGGTGACCCGCTCGGCCGCTGGAACGCCGCTTCCTCGGCCGCGCTGCGCGGCGTCGAGGCGTACGCCTGCCGGCAGGCGGACGAGGCCTACGCCGAGGCCGTCGCCGCCACGCCCGGAGGCGAGGCGCGCGAACGGCTGACCGAGTTGCGCAGGCTCTTCGCGCTCCAGTGGGTCGCCCGCAACAGTGGCGACCTGCTCGCCACCGGACGGCTGACCGCCGATCAGGTCGCCTTTCTGCACGACGCGGTGGAGGAGGCGATCGCCGTCGTGGCCGAGCACACTTCCGCCCTGGTGGCGTCCTTCGCGCTTCCCGAGCGCCTGATGTCGGACTGGCCGATCGCCGGGCCCCGTTACGCGGCGGCCTACGACGACCCCGAGGGGCCCTGGCACCGGGGCCGCCACGCGGGAATCCGGGGCCGCGCGGCGGAGTTCCGGCGGCCCGTCTGCGGCAGCCGGAGGCGACCGCTGCGCGAGAAGGTGGCCGCGCTCGGCACCCGCGGGGTCCTCCTGGCGTACTGGGGAACCACCTCGATGCTCTCCCGATGGTTCGAGAAGCCGCAGGTGAGCGTAGACGAATCGGTTCGCCGCAAGGCGTAACCGGAAGATCGTCATCCAGTTACTTCGGGCGGTGGGTCACCGCGTTCAACTGACCCGCCACTCAGCAGGAAGCCGACCGGACGCCGAAGAGAGGAAACACCATGAAGACCATTCACCCCAAGATCACCGAGGTGCTGACCGGGACGTTCAAGGTGCCCGCCGCCGAGATCCTGCCGGAGTCCACCATGGACAGCCTGGAGATGGACTCCCTCGCGGTCGCCGAGTTCGCCGTCATCATCAAGGAGACCCTGGGCGTCGACGCCGACTCCGAGAAGCTCTACAAGGACGCCACCCTGGCCGACATCTCCGCGTACATCGACGCGGCCGTCGGCAGCGCGGCGGCCGAGGCGACGGTGCCGGTGAGCAACACCCGATGAAGCGACCCGCCATCGCCGTGACAGGACTGGGGATGATCACCCCGGTCGGCCACACCACCGACACCACCTGGGACGGAGTCCGCGCCGGGATTTCGCCCGCCCGCACCGTCCCCGAACTGCGGGGCTGCGCCGTCGACTTCGCCTGTACGGTCTCCGGCATCGACCTCGACGACGCGGTCGGCGGCCGGACCGCGTTCCGGATGGGCCGGTACGTCAAGTTCGCCCTCCTGGCCGCCCGGGAGGCGGTCGCCGACGCCGGGCTCGACCCGGAGCGCTGGGACGGCGCCCGGGTCGCCGTCGTGGTCGGTACCAGCAGCGGAGGGTCCGCCGGACTCACCGAACAGGCCGTCGCCCTGGAGCGCCGCGGCCCCGAGGCCACCTCGCCCTCGGGCATCCTGCTGACCATCCCGAACATGCCCGCGGCCGAGATCGCCATCGCGATGAAGGCCACCGGCCCCAGCCTCGCCCCGTGCACGGCCTGTTCGTCCGGGGTGACCGCCCTGTCGGTGGCCCGGGACATGCTGACGCTGGGCCAGTGCGACATCGCCGTGGCCGGGGCCACCGAGTCGATCGTGTTCCCGGTCGCCATGACCGGCTTCGCCCGCTCCGGCGCGGCGGCACCGCGGGACGGCGACCCCGCCCGCCTCTGCCGCCCCTTCGCCGCCGACCGGGCCGGCATCGTCATGGGCGAGGGTGCGGCCGTCATGGTCCTGGAGCGGGCCGAGGACGCCCGGGCCAGAGGCGCCCATCCCCGAGCGCTGATCGCGGGCACCGGCGCCACCACCGACGCCCACCACCCCACCAGCCCGCACCCTTCGGGGGACGTCGCGCGGGCCGCCGTCGACGCCGCGCTGCGCGACGCGGGCTGGCAGCCCGAGGACGTCGACCACGTCAACGCGCACGGGACGTCGACCCCCCGGGGCGACGCCACCGAGGCCGCGTTGATCAGCCGGGCCTATCCGCACCGGCCGCCCGTCACCGCCCCAAAGGGCGTACTGGGCCACTGCATGGGAGCGGCCGGCGCCATCGAGGCGGGCCTGACGATCCTCACGCTCCAGCACGGGGTGATCCCGCCGATCGCGAACGTGGACGCACCCGAGCCCGGGTTCGCCATCGACTGCGTCACCAAGGTCCCGCGCGAGGTGCCCGTACGACGGGCCGTCAGCCACTCCTTCGGCTTCGGCGGCCAGAACGCGGTGATCGCCCTCCGGGCCCCGTAACCCGGACGGAATCCGCTTGGCCGGTGCGGCGGGGCCGATCCCGTGCCGTACCGGCCCCGCGGACTGTGACCCACCGCACCGCGTCTGATCTGCGTGAACACGTGTGCCCCTTCATGACAGGGCCGGTCCAGGTGGCGGTGGCGGCCAGCCGGTCGGCGAGGCCGAGCGAGAGCGGGGGAGCGGTGTCGCTGTCGGCCGGGGCGTTCGTCGAGGCGTTCGCCTCCTTCGCGCTGGTGCTGCTGCTCAGCCACACCCTCGGCGGCTCCACCGACCGGGTCGTCCTCTCCGGCGTCGCCGCGATGCAGCTCTTCGGACCGGATCACCGTGATGAAGGCCGACCGGTTCGTCGCCGGCGGCACCCCGGCCGAGGTCATCACCGAGGAACTCATCGACGACGTCTACGGGGTCCGGGCCGTCGTCACCCCGGACGGTCCGGACGGACGTCCCTCGGTACGGTTCCTGCCGCGCCGCTGAGCGCGCCGGACGGCCCAGGACCCGGACAGCCCGCCGGGCGGACTCGAAGTGCGAGCCCGCCCGGCGGCCGAGGACGTGGGAGCGGCCGTGTGGCCACCTGAGGATGTGCGGGTCAGCGGCGACGCCCCTGGCCGAACTCGCCACCGGCGTCCTTGCCGGTGCCCATGTCCTTGCCGTCCGCGTAGTCGATCTTCTCCTTGCGGACCTCGGCGGAGACTTCCTTCTGCTCGGTGACCCGGTTGGTCTCCAGCCGGACCCGCTCCACCGGCACGGCCTCCTTGCGTACGGTGGCGCGCTCCGCGTGCAGCGTGACCTCGACGTCCTGCTCGCCGAAGTCCGAGGTCCCGGTGGTCTTCTCACCGGGCTGGAGCGGCTCACGGACCACCCGTACCTCCTCGTGGGAGACCGGAACGGTTCGGGTGACCTCCTCGGTCACCACGTACTTGTGCAGCCGGGCCTTGCCGCTCTCGTACTCCTCCTTGCCGACGTGCAGCTGCTCCTCGGAGCGGATCATCTCCTCCTTGCCGCTCATGTCGGCCGCCCGGGACGTGCCCGCTCCGGCGCCCGCCAGCGGGCGTGCCGTGGTGGAGGCGTCCGTGTCGCGGTGCCTGCCCGTACCGCTGCCTGCTCCTGCCATGCCCGCTGCTCCCGTCGTCGCGGCGCCGGCGCCCGTTCCCGCCGTGGTCGCCTTCCCGGTCGCCTTGGCGCCGGGGGCCGTCCTGCCCCCACGGGCCGTGCCCGCCGCGCCTGCGGCACCCGCGGCGCCCGCGGCACCCATCGCCCCGGTCCCGGCGGTGGTCGGCGCGTCCATGCCGGCCGACCGGTTCTCACCGAGATTGCCGGACTTCCTGGTCAGGCCGTAGTGCCGGTACAGCTCCTCCTCCTCGGCGACGGAGAGGTGCGCGTCCGCGTCCACCCGAGGCGCGTCCTTGACGCTCTCCTTCGGATGGGCGACGTGCAGGTCGGAGCCCACGCGACGGGCTCCGGCGAGCGGGACGAAGCTCTCCTTCATGCCGAACAGGCCGGTCTTGACCGTGACCCAGTCGGGCTTGCCGGTGTCGTCGTCGACGTACACCCGGCCCACGCTGCCGACCTTCTCGCCGTCGTTGTCGTACACGGTCAGACCGTCGAGTTCTCCGGAATCCGTGAAACCGTCAGCGGCTCCCATAACCGATGCCTCCTCTCGGGCACGCCCTGTGGTTGGCTCCACCGGAGGTGGCGCGTCCGGATTCCATCGCGCCTCACCCGCATGGACGGTGCAACCGCCCGCCCGCCGGGATCGGGGCTCCCGAGGGCCCGGTCCGGGGCCCCGGCCCTGTGCGGCGGCACCGGACCGTCCCGGAGCCCGTTACGCCAATCGGGTGAGGATCCGGGCCCCGCATATGATCGGCGGACCGTGGCGGCCGCAGGACGGACCGCCGCCGACCCGCCGAGCCACCAGGGGTGCGCCATCTCTTCCGTACGCCTCCGGCCGCCCGCGCAACGCGGCGAACCCCGCGCGGACCTCCGCGACCGGCACGAGGACGGGCACCACCTCCACCACCTCGTGTGGCGGCTGGGGCCGGGTGTGCGGGTGTGCAGCAGCGCGGTCCTCGGCGGCGGCATCGGCCCCCGGGCCTGGATCCTGAACGCCCAGGTCCCCGGCGGCTACCCGCGCCTGGACCCGGACCGCCACCTCGCCGAGATCGCCGCCGCCGAGGGGCTCACGGGTCCGGGCGCCGGGCTGATGACCGCGGCCGACGTCGCCGCGTACACGACCGCCCACGACGGCGGTGTCACGGCGACCGTCACGGCGGGCCTCGGCGTACGGGGCTGGGCGGCGGCCCCGGAGCTCTCCGCGGATGTTCCGGCGGCTCCGTTCCGGCCGGGCACGGTGAACATCGTCGTCACGCTGCCCCTCGCCCTCTCCGACGCCGCCCTCGTCAACGCCGTCGCCACCGCCACCGAGGCCAAGGTCCAGGCCCTCCTCGACGCCGGACTCGACTGCTCGGGCACCCCCACGGACGCGGTGTGCGTCGCCGCACCGGAACCGGGCCGGGACGGCGGCGAACCCTTCGCCGGGCCCCGCTCCACCTGGGGCGCGCGGATCGCCCGCGCCGTGCACGGCGCCGTACTGGCGGGGGCCCGCCCGGCACCATGACGAGGTGCGCACCCAGCCCCCGGCCCGCGGTTCGTCCCGCAGCCGGGCCGCCCGCCAGCGCACACCCCGTCGGTGCTGACCTCCACGCCCCGCACGGGCGCTCCGCCCGACCAGGAACGCCCGGTCAGCAGCGCACGCCGGTGGGCGGGGAACGAGGCCCCGGGGCCAGTTCGAAGGCGCTCTTCAGCGTCTGCCGGGTCAGCGGCGCGCTTCCCTCCGGCGGATGCCCGGGGCCGAACAGCCGGTAGAGGCCCGTGTTCCACGGCGTCAGCAGTGGCTTTGCGCTCACCTCGATGTCGTCCACCCACTTGATGTCGGCGATGCCCACCCACTACGGCACGACGACCCGGACTGGATACCCGTGGTCGGACGGCAGTACGGCGGCAACGCGGACGCCATGACCGCCGCACGGCGGCTACGAGAACCCCGCGTCCGCCGCACGTCGGTTACGAGAACGCCCGCCCGCCGCACGCTCGGCCTTGGCG
>NZ_JBHXJG010000158.1:0-17313 GCF_042723425.1 Streptomyces sp. NPDC058375
CGGGCCGTGGGCTGAAGGCGGTGAAGGAGCAGCTGCGTGCTCTGCCGGACAACGGGATCGGCTACGGACTGCTGCGGTACGTCAACCCGGACACGGCGGATGTGCTCTCTCAACTTCCGTCCCCGCAGATCGGGTTCAACTATCTGGGCCGTTTCGGTGCGGCCGGCGGTTCGGGCGGGGAGGCCGCCGACTGGTCGCTGTGCTCGGACGCGGACCTCGGCGACGGCCACGACCCGAAGGGCCGGGTGGCCCACGCCCTCGAAGTGAACGCCGTGACGCTCGACGAAGCCGATGGTCCGCGTCTGGTGGCGGACTGGTCGTGGCCGGCGGAGCTGTTCTCGGACGATGAGGTGCGTGCGCTGGCGGAGGCGTGGTTCGCCGCTCTGCGGGCGCTCGTCGACCATGTGGTGGTTGCGGGTCCGGGTGTGGGTGGTCTGACGCCGTCCGATCTGCGTCCGTTGGTGTCGGTGTCGCAGGGGCAGATCGACGGGCTGGAGGAGGAGTACGGGCGGCTGGCGGATGTGCTGCCGCTGTCTCCGCTCCAGCAGGGGCTGTTCTTCCACGCGGTGTATGACGAGCAGGCCGAGGATGTGTACACGGTCCAGCTCGCCCTGGACATCGAGGGTGTGGTGGACCGGGTCGCGTTGCGGGCGGCGGCGCAGACGCTGCTGGCCCGGCACGCCGGTCTGCGGGCCGCGTTCCGGCACGAAGGGCTGGACACGCCCGTCCAGGTCATCCCGGACCACACCGAACTCCCCTGGCGCGAGCGGGATCTCACCGCGCTCCCGGAGACGGAACGCGTCGCGGCCGCCGAACGGCTCACGGCCGAGGACCGGACCGCGCGGTTCGACCTCACCGCACCGCCGCTGATGCGGTTCACCCTGCTCACCACGGCGGACGACCGGCACCGGCTGCTCATCAGCCACCACCATCTGCTGCTCGACGGCTGGTCCATGCCGGTCTTCCTCGGCGAGCTGTTCACGCTGTACGGCAACCGGGGCGACGGTACGGCGCTGCCCCAGGTCACCGCGTACCGCGACTACCTCGCGTGGGTGGCGGGCCAGGACCGTACGGCCGCGGTGGCCGCCTGGCGCCGGGCTCTCGACGGGCTCGACGAGCCGACCCTGCTCGCCGCCCCCGACCCGTCCCGCCCGGCGGTCCCCGTCGTTCGAACCCGGCGGGAGCTGTCCGAGGACCGGACCGCCGCGCTCGCCCGCTGGGCGCGCGCCCGGGGCGTCACCGTCAACACCGTCGTCCAGGCGGCGTGGGCGATGGTGGTGGGCCAGCTGACGGGCCGTGAGGACGTGGTGTTCGGGGGGACGGTCTCCGGCCGCCCGCCGCAGGTCCCGGGTATCGAGTCCATGGTCGGGTTGTTCATCAACACCCTGCCCGTACGGGTCGCCCTCGACCCTGCTGAGACGCTCGGCGCACTTCTGGAGCGGCTCCAGGAGCAGCAGGCCGGCCTCATGGACCACCAGCACCTCGGCCTCACCGACATCCAGCAGACCGCGGGACTCGGCGAACTCTTCGACACCCTCGTCGTGTTCGAGAACTACCCGCTCGACGCGGCTGAACTGCGTCGCTCCGCGGGCGGGCTCGGCATCGTCGGCGGCGACAACCACGAGAGCACCCACTACCCGCTCAGCCTGACCGTCGGCGTCGGACGGTCGCTCGGCCTGGACCTCGCCCACCGTCCCGACCTGCTCGACCAGGACCGGATCGACGCGCTCGCCGCGTGCCTGTTGCGGCTGCTCGGCGAGGCGGCCGAGCACGCGGAACAGCCCGTGGGCCGCCTGCGGCTACTCGCCCCCGACCAGGAGCGGAGGGTGCTGGACGAGTGGTCCGGCACGGTCGAGACGGAGACCGCCCCCACGCTGCTGAGCCGGTTCGCCGCGAGGGCGGCATCCGCTCCCGACGCCCTCGCGGCCGTCTCCGGCGCCGAACACCTCACCTACGCCGAGCTGGACGCCAGGTCCGACACCCTCGCGGACGAACTCGTCCGCAACGGCGCCGGTCCCGAGAAGTACGTCGCCGTCGCGCTGCCCCGGTCGACGGGACTGCTGGTCGCTCTTCTGGCGGTTCTCAAGTCCGGTGCGGCCTATGTGCCGCTCGACCCCGAGCACCCGGCCGAACGGCTGGGCTACGTCATCGACGACGCCCGCCCGTCCCTCCTGCTCACCAGCTCGGCGATCGCCGCCGCGCTGCCCACCGGCGACACCCCGCTGCTGCTGCTCGACGAGGCGCGAACCGCACCGGCCGGGGCCGCGCCGCGCATCCGTCCGGCCGAGGGCCGCAACCCGGCGTACGCGATCTACACCTCCGGGTCCACCGGCCGCCCCAAGGGCGTGGTGATCTCCCGGGACGCGCTGGACAACTTCCTCGCCGACATGTCCGTACGGGTTCCGATGGACGGCACGGACCGGCTGCTCGCCGTCACCACCGTCTCGTTCGACATCGCGGCCCTGGAGCTCTACCTCCCGCTGCTCGCCGGAGCCGGAGTGGTGATCGCGGGCAAGGACGAGGTCCTGGACCCCGATGCGCTCGCCCGTCTCCGTACCGAGCACGGGTGCACCGTGATGCAGGCCACGCCCTCGCTCTGGCAGACGCTGCTGGCCCATACGCCCGGTGTCCTGGACGGGCTGCGCATGCTGGTCGGCGGCGAGGCCGTGCCGGGCGGTCTGGCCCGGGCCCTGGCCGCGGCGGGCCCGGCGGTCAACGTGTACGGACCGACGGAGACGACCATCTGGTCGACGACCGCCGTCCTGGACGGTGCCGCCACCGCACCGCCGATCGGCCGGCCGATCCGCAGCACCCGCGCCTACGTCCTCGACGGCGCCCTGCGCCCCGTCGCCCCGGGCGTGCCCGGCGAGCTCTATCTCGCGGGCGCCGGACTGGCCCGCGGCTACCTCGGCCGGCCCGGGCTGAGCGCCGAGCGGTTCGTCGCCGACCCGCACGGCGCACCCGGCACCCGGATGTACCGCACCGGGGACCTGGTCCGCTGGGGCGACACGGGCGAACTGGAGTATCTGGGCCGTACGGACTTCCAGGTGAAGGTCCGCGGCTTCCGTATCGAGCTCGGCGAGATCGAGTCGGTGCTGGCCCGCCACGACCGGGTCTCCCGGGTCGCCGTGGTGGTCCGCGAGGACCGGCCCGGCACCAAGCTGCTCGTCGCCTACACGGTGGCCGCGGGTGAACCGGCCGACGCCGCCGGGCTGCGGGCGTACGCGGCCGCCGAACTGCCCGACTACATGGTCCCGGGCGCCTTCGTCGCCCTCGACGAACTGCCGCTGAACACCAACGGGAAGCTCGACCGGAAGGCCCTTCCCGCGCCGGACCTCGGCGCGGGCCCGGCGGGCCGGGCGGCCGAAGGTCCCCGCGAGGAACTGCTGTGCGCGCTGTTCGCCGAGGTCCTGGGGCTTTCGGAGGCGGGCCCCGAGGACAGCTTCTTCACCCTCGGCGGCGACAGCATCTCCTCGATCCAGCTGGTGAGCCGCGCCCGGCAGGCGGGTCTGGTGCTCACCCCCCGCGAGGTCTTCCAGCACCGGACCCCGGCCGCGCTCGCCGCCGCGCTGCCCGCGAGCGCCGAGACCCGGATCCTTGCCGAGCCCGAAGGGGACGACCCGGCCCTCGGGACCGCCCCCGGCACGCCGATCATCCGCTGGCTGCGCGAACTCGGCGGCGCGGTCGACGGGTTCAACCAGTCGGTGGTGTCCCCGGTCCCGGGCGATCTCACCCTGGAGCAGCTCACCGCGACCGTACAGGCGGTGCTCGACCACCATGACGCGCTACGCGCCGAACTGGTCAGGGCCGGCGACGACTGGGCCCTGCGGATACCCGCCCCGGGAGCCCTGAAGGCGTCCGACGTGATCCACCGGGTCGACGTCGCCGGACTGGACGAGAAGCGGCTGGCAGGGACGGTGGACGCGGAGGGCCGCGCCGCGCAGCGGCGGCTGAGCCCCGGCCGCGGGCTCATGGTGCAGGCCGTCTGGTTCGACGCCGGGCCGGACGCGCTCGGCCGACTGCTCCTGATCGTCCATCACCTCGTGGTCGACGGGGTCTCCTGGCGCATCCTGATGCCCGACCTGATGGCCGCCTACGAGGCCGTCACCGCGGGCCGGGAACCCGCCCTGGAACCCGTGTGGACGTCGTTCCGCCAATGGGCCCGGGGTCTCGTCGTGGCCGCCTCGGCACCGGAGCGGACCGCCGAACTCCCCGTGTGGACCGACATGCTGGCCGGACCGGCGGAACCTCCGCTCGGCACCCGGGCCCTGGACCCGTCCCGGGACGTGGCGGGCACCGTGCGCCAGCTCGCGGTGGCGCTCCCGGCCGACGTCACCGGACCGCTGCTGACCACCGTCCCCACCGCTTTCGGCACCGGCGTCAACGACGTGCTGCTCACCGCCTTCGCGCTCGCGGTGACCGAATGGAACCGTGACCGGGGCCGCCCGCACGCCGGCGGGGTGCTGTTCGACCTGGAAGGCCACGGCCGGGAGGAGCTGCTCGCCGGGATCGTCCCGGACGCGGACGTGTCGCGTACGGTCGGCTGGTTCACCAGCCTCTTCCCCGTGCGGCTCGATCCCGCGCTGCCGGAGGCGGACCGGGAAGCGGTCCGGACCGGCGGGCCCGCCGTCGGCCGGGCCCTGGAACGGGTCTCCCGGCAACTCGCCGCCCTGCCCGACAACGGGGCCGGATACGGCCTGCTGCGCCATCTCAACGACGAGACGGCGCCGGTGCTGGCCGCCCTGCCGACCCCGCAGATCGGCTTCAACTACCTCGGCCGTTTCGCCGCGGGCGACGGTGAGGACACCGGCGACGGCGGACTGGGCGGCAGCGACGACGCGATGCCCGCCGCCCACGCCCTGGAGTTGAACGCGCTGACCCAGGACCGGCCGGACGGGCCCCGCCTGACGGCCTCCTGGTCCTGGCCCGGCGACCTGTTCACCGAGGACGAGGTGGCGGCGCTCGCCGACGCCTGGTTCCTGGCCCTGCGCGCCCTGGTCGCCCACGCGGCCGACCCCGGTGCCCGGCAGACCCCCTCCGCGCCACCGCGGACGGCAGCCGTCGTGGCGCCCCTCCTCGATCTCGACCAGGACGAGATCGACGCATTCGAAGACGACCTCGGGTTCTGAGCGGAGATAGAGAAATGACCACGTCGAAGCCGCGGCTTGAGGGCATCCTTCCGCTCTCCCCGCTCCAGCACGGCCTGCTCTTCCACGCCCAGTACGACACGGCGGGACCGGACGTCTACACGATGCAGTTCGTCCTCGACCTCGAAGGCGAACTGGACACCACGGCACTGCACGCGGCCTGCGCCGCGGTGCTGCGCCGTCACTCCGGACTGCGGGCCGCCTTCCGCCACCGGAAGAACGGCGAGCCGGTACAGCTCATCCCCGCCGAGCTCACCCCCGCCTGGAACTCCGTCGAACTGTTCGGGCCGACGCCCGCCGACCGCCTCGCCGAGGCCGACCTGCTCGTCGCCGAGGACCGGGCCCGGCGCTTCGACCTCGCCCGGCCGCCGCTGATCCGCTTCACCCTGATCGGCCTCGGCGACGGCCGTCACCGGTTCGTCCTGACCGCTCACCACATCGTGCTCGACGGCTGGTCGAGGGCGCTGCTGCTCGGCGAACTGTTCACGCTGTACGGCCTGTTCAGCAAGGGCGCCGACGAGTCGTCGCTGCCGCCCGCCAGCCCCTACCGCGAGTTCCTCGGCTGGGTGGCGGCCCAGGACCGCACCGCGGCCGAGAAGGCCTGGCAGCAGGTGCTGGACGGGCTGGAGGAGCCGACGCTGCTCACCGCACCGGACCCGGCCCGAGAACCGGTCGCGCCCGCCCGCGCACGGGTCGAACTGCCGCAGGACCGCACCGAGGCCCTGGCCCGCTGGGCCAGGGAGCGCGGCGTCACCGTCAACACCGTCGTCCAGGCGGCGTGGGCGATGGTCCTCGGCCACCTCACGGGCCGGCAGGACGTCGTCTTCGGCGGTACGGTCTCCGGCCGCCCGCCGCAGGTCCCGGGCGTCGAGTCGATGGTGGGGCTGTTCATCAACACCCTGCCGGTGCGGGTGACGCTCGACCCCGCCGAGACGCTCGGCGCACTCCTGGAGCGGCTCCAGGACCAGCAGGCCGGGCTCATGGACCACCAGTACCTGGGCCTCGCCGACATCCAGCGCCTCACCCCGGTCAGCGGCGAACTGTTCGACACCCTGCTGGTCTTCGAGAACTACCCGGTGGACACCGAGGGCCTGCGCCGTGCGGCCGGAGGCCTCGGCGTGGTCGACGGACAGAGCCACGAGGGCACCCACTACCCGCTCAGCCTGATGGTCCACGCGGGAACGACCCTCTCCGTGGAGCTGAGCCACCGCCCCGACGTGCTCGACACGGACGCCGCCGTCGCCGTGGGAGAAGCCCTCATCCGGCTGCTGGACAGCTTCGAGGGGGCGGAGGACACCCCCGTCGCCCGGTGGGACCTGCTCACCGCCGAGGAACGCTCCCTGGTCCTCGACCGGTGGAACGACACGGCGCACCCGGAGCCGACCGAGACGCTGCCCGCCCTCCTGCGGCGCGCCGTCGACCGCCACCCGGACGCCGTCGCCGTCGAGCACGGCGGGACCACCCTCACCTACGCCGAACTCGACGCCCGCGCCAACCGGCTGGCCCGGCTGCTGGTCACCCGCGGCGTGGGGCCCGAGCGCACCGTCGCCCTCGCCCTGAGCAGGTCCACCGGACTGGTCGTCGCCCTGTGGGCGGTTCTCAAGGCCGGGGCCGCCTACCTTCCCGTCGACCCGGCGCTCCCGGCCGACCGGGTCGCCCACATGCTGGACGACGCACAGCCCGTCCTCGTCCTCACGGACACGGCCACCGCGGACCGGATCACCGCCGCAGCCGGGGGCGCCGGCCCCGCTCACCTGGTGTGCGACGCCCAGGACACCGTCCGGGACCTCGCCGCGTCGAGGGACACCGACCTCGACGACGGCGACCGGACCGCACCCCTGACCCCGCTCTCCCCGGCGTACGTCATCTACACCTCCGGCTCGACCGGCCGCCCCAAGGGCGTCGTCATGCCCGGGGCCCCGCTCGCCAATCTCATCGGCTGGCACGAGGACGCCCTACCGGCCGAACCCGGGGCGCGCACCGCCCAGTTCACGGCCATCAGCTTCGACGTCTCGGCGCAGGAGATCCTCTCCACCACCCTCTCCGGGCGCACCCTCGTCATCCCCGACGAGGAGATCCGCCGCGACCCCGCCGCCTTCGTGCGGTGGCTCGACGAGCGCGCCGTCACCGAGGTGTACGCGCCCAACCTGGTCATCGACGCGTTGTGCGAGGAAGCCATCGGCCAGGGCCGCGAACTGCCCGCCCTCGCCCATCTGGCCCAGGCCGGCGAAGCACTCGTGCTCAGCAAGCAGATCCGGGAATTCCACCACGGCACCGGGCGCCGCCTGCACAACCACTACGGCCCCACGGAGACCCATGTCGTCACCGCGGCCACCCTCCCCGCGAACCCGGACGACTGGCCGTCCCGGCCGACGATCGGCCGTCCCGTGCGCAACACCCGCGCCTACGTCCTGGACGGCGCGCTGCGCCCCGTCGCCCCCGGGGTGCCGGGCGAGCTGTACCTCGCCGGGGCGTGCACGGCCCGCGGCTATCTGAACCGGCCGGGCCTGACCGGGGAACGGTTCGTCGCGGACCCCTACGGGCCGTCCGGCACACGCATGTACCGCACCGGGGACGTGGTGCGGTGGACCGAGGACGGCGAACTGGACTACCTGGGCCGCAGCGACCACCAGGTGAAGATCCGCGGTTTCCGTATCGAGCTCGGCGAGATCGAGGCGGTGCTCACCGCGCACCCCGCGGTCGGACAGGCCGCCGTCGTCGCCCGCGAGGACCGGCCCGGCATCCGGACCGTCGTCGCCTACCCGGTGGCCGCCTCCGGACGGACGCTCCCCGCGACGGAGGAGCTCCGCACCCATCTGGCCGACGCCCTGCCCGACTACATGGTGCCGTCCGCCTTCGTACCGCTCGACAAGCTGCCGCTGACGGCGAACCGGAAGCTGGACCGGCGGGCGCTGCCCGCGCCCGAGGGGGCCGACGAGGCGGGGCGCGCGCCCCGCACCGCCCGTGAGGCGAAGCTCTGCGCACTCTTCGCCGCCGTCCTGGGCCTGGAGAGCGTCTCCATCGACGACGGCTTCTTCGACCTCGGCGGCCACTCGCTCCTCGCCACCCGTCTGGTGAGCCAGGTGCGCACGGCGTTCGACGTCGAGATCCCCGTACGCGTCCTGTTCGACGCCCCCACGGTGGCCCGGCTCGCCGAACGGCTCGCCACCGCCGACCGGGCCCGCCGGCCGCTCACCGCCGGACCGCGCCCCGACCTGGTCCCGTTGTCGCCCGCGCAGCAGCGGCTCTGGTTCCTCAACCGGTTCGAGGACGCCGGAGGCAACTACAACCTGCCGCTGGCCGTACGCCTCCGGGGCGAGCTCCGGGTCGGGGCGCTGCGGGCCGCGATCGCCGATGTGATCGGCCGCCACGAGAGCCTGCGCACGGTGTTCCCGGAGACGGACGGGCGGCCCCACCAGGTCGTCCTCGACACGGACGAGGCGGTGCCCGCTCTCCCCGTCATCGGGGTCGCCGAGCACGAGCTGGCGGCCGCCGTCGCCGCCACCGCGGGCCGCGACTTCGACCTCACCTGCGAAACCCCCGTGCATGCCCGGCTGTTCGCGCTCGACGGCAACGAGTACGTGCTGCTGATCGTCGTCCACCACATCGCCGCGGACGGCTGGTCGATGGCCCCGCTCGCCCGTGACCTGAGTGAGGCCTACCGGGCCCGGTGCTCGGACCGCGAGCCCTCCTGGCAGCCGCTTCCCGTGCAGTACGCCGACTACACCCTGTGGCAGCGCGAGGTGCTCGGCGACGAGAGCGAGCAGGGCAGCGAACTCGCGCGCCAGGCGGACTTCTGGCGCACCACCCTCCAGGGCGTCCCCGAGGAACTCCGTCTCCCCACCGACCGGCCCCGCCCCCCGGAGATGAGCTACCGGGGCGACACCGTGGAGCTGGAGATCCCGGCCGAAGTGCACCGCGCGATAGGCGGGTTCGCCCGTCACTCCGGTGCGAGTGTGTTCATGGTGGCGCAGGCGGTGCTGGCGGCTGTTCTGCATCGGCTGGGTGCGGGTGAGGACGTTCCGGTGGGGACGGTGATCGCGGGCCGTACGGACGGGGCGTTGGACGATCTGGTCGGGTTCTTCGTGAACACGCTGGTGCTGCGTACGGATGTGTCGGGTGATCCGACGTTCCGGGAGCTGGTGGAGCGGGTTCGGGAGACGGACCTGGCGGCCTACGCGAACCAGGACGTGCCCTTCGAACGGCTCGTGGAGATGCTCAACCCCGAGCGCTCCCTGGCCCGCCACCCGCTCTTCCAGGTCCTGCTGTCCTTCCAGAACAACGCGGCCGTCGACCTCGACCTCGACGGACTGCACGCCACCGGCGAGGCCGTCGGCCTCAGCACCTCCAACTTCGACCTCTCCGTCGTCCTGGAGGAGCGGTTCGACGAGGCGGGCGCGCCCGCCGGCATCGCCGGCGGTATCGAGTTCGCCACGGACCTCTTCGACCGCGAGACCGTCGCCGCCCTGGCGGACCGGCTGGTACGGGTGGCCGGCGAGCTGGTCGCCGTACCGGACCGCAGACTCTCCGAGGCGGAGGTGCTCACCCGACAGGAGCGCCACCGCATCCTCGTCGACTGGAACGACACCGGCCTCGACGTACCGCAGTCCACCCTGCCCGGCCTGTTCGAGGAGCAGGCCGCCCGCACCCCGGACGCCACCGCCCTGGTCTTCCAGGACCAGCGGCTGACCTTCGCCCGGCTCAACGCCCGGGCGAACCGGCTGGCCCGCCACCTTCTCGCGACCGGCGTGCGCACCGAGCAGCCGGTGGCCGTACGCCTGCCCCGCGGCCCGGAGCACATCGTGGCCCTGCTCGCCGTGATGAAGGCGGGCGCGGTGTACGTCCCCGTCGACCCGGCCTACCCCGAGGACCGCATCGCCCACATGATCGAGGACGCCCGGCCCGCCGCGGTCCTCGACGACCCGGCCCGGACACACGGCCCGGCCCTTGCCGAACTGCCCGCCCATGACCTCACCGACGACGAACGCGGCGGCCCGCTGCGCCCCGGCAACGCGGCGTACATCATCTACACCTCCGGCTCCACCGGCCGCCCCAAGGGCGTCACCGTCGAGCACCGCAGCATCGTGAACCTCTTCCACGACCACTTCGGCCGGCTCTACGCCCCGCAGATAGAAGCGGCCGGGAACAGCCGCCCGCTGCGGGCCGCGCTCGCCGCTTCGTTCTCCTTCGACGCCGCGTTCGACCCGCTGCTGTGGATGCTCGCCGGACACGAGCTGCACCTCGTCGACGACGAGACACGTCATGACGCCACGGCCCTGCTCGACATGGTGCGGCGGGTCGGCGGCATCGACCACTTCGACACCACCCCCGCCCATTTCCAGGAGCTCCACGACCTCGGGCTGACCGCCGACGCGGCGACCCGGCCGCTGGTCGTGGCCCTGGGCGGCGAGGCGCTCGGTGAAACCCTGCGCGAGGAACTCGCCCCGCTGGACGAACCGGTCACCTACAACCTCTACGGCCCGACCGAGACGACGGTCGACGCGCTGGGCCAGCGGATCGACGCGAGCGACCGGGTCCTGGTGGGCCGCCCCCTGTCCAACTACCGGGCCTACGTCCTCGACGCGTTCCTGCGCCCGGTGCCGCCCGGGGTGGCGGGCGACCTGCACATCGCCGGGGCCGGCCTCGCCCGCGGTTACCTCGGCCGCTTCGGCCTGACCGCCGAGCGCTTCGTCGCCGACCCCTACGGCCCGCCCGGCTCCCGTATGTACCGCACCGGCGACCTCGCACGCTGGACGAGGGACGGGCGGATCGACTGCCTCGGCCGGGTCGACGACCAGGTCAAGATCCGGGGCTTCCGCATCGAGCTGGGCGAGATCCAAGCGGCCCTGGCGGCCCGCGAGGACATCGCCCAGGCCGCGGTGATCGTCCGCGAGGACCGGCCGGGCATCCGGGAACTCGTGGCCTACGCGGTCCCCGCGCCCGGCCGGCGGCTGCCCGAGGCCGAGGAACTGCGCCACGCCCTCGGCGAGCGGCTGCCCGACTACATGGTCCCTGCCGCGTTCGTCGCCCTGGACCGGCTTCCGGTCACGGTCAACGGCAAGCTGGACCGCAAGGCACTGCCCGCCCCCGCGCCGCGCGCCGGCATCGGCGGACGCGCACCGCGTACGGCCCAGGAGAAGACCCTGTGCGGAGTCTTCGCCCAGGTCCTCGGGCTGGAGACGGTCTCCATCGACGACGGTTTCTTCGACCTGGGTGGCCACTCCCTGCTCGCGACCCGGGTGGTCAGCCACGTCCGCTCGTCCCTGGGCGCGGAGCTGTCGGTACGGGCCCTGTTCGAGGCGCCGACGGTGGCGGCGCTGGCGGAGCGTCTGGGCGATGCGGGACAGGCGCGCGCGCCACTGACGGTCCGGGAGCGCCCGGAGGAGGTTCCGCTGTCGCACGCGCAGCGCCGTATGTGGTTCCTCAACCGCTTCGAGGGCCCCAGCGGCACCTACAACATGCCGATGGCGGTCCGGCTCACCGGCCCGCTGGACACGGACGCGCTGACGGGCGCCCTCGCCGCGGTCGTGGCCCGGCACGAGAGCCTGCGCACCGTCTTCCCCGACACCGAGGGCCGCCCCCGCCAGCTGGTCCTCGCCCCCGAGGAGGCCCGCCCGGTGCTGGAGACGGCGCCCTTCACGCCGGAGGCCTTGAGCGCGGCGGCGGCGCGGGGGTTCGAGCTGGACCGGGAGATCCCGGTGCGGGCGCACTTGTTCACAGTGGCGCCGGACGAGCATGTGTTGTTGCTGGTGCTACATCACATCGCGGGTGATGGCTGGTCGTTGGCCCCGCTGGCGAGTGATTTGTCGTCTGCATACGGCGCGTTGGTGGGGGGTGCGGAGCCGGTGTGGGCTCCGTTGCCGGTGCAGTATGCGGATTACACGTTGTGGCAGCGTGAGGTGCTGGGCGACGAGGGCGATCCGGTGAGCGAGCTGTCGCGCCAGGTGGACTACTGGCGTGGCCAGTTGGCGGAGCTTCCGGAAGAACTGCCGCTGCCGGTGGACCGGCCGCGCCCGCCGGAGATGAGCTACCGCGGCGACACCGTGGAATTCCAGGTCCCCCGCGAGACGCACGAACGCCTGCAACAGCTGGCCGGAGAGTCCCACGGAAGCCTGTTCATGGTGGTCCAGGCCGCGCTGTCGGTGCTGCTGAACCGGCTCGGGGCGGGCGAGGACATCGCGATGGGAAGCGTCATCGCGGGTCGCACCGACGAATCGCTCGACGACCTGGTCGGGTTCTTCGTGAACACGCTGGTGCTGCGTTCGGATGTGTCGGGTGATCCGACGTTCCGGGAGCTGGTGGAGCGGGTTCGGGAGACGGACCTGGCGGCCTACGCCAACCAGGACGTGCCCTTCGAACGGCTGGTGGAGATCCTCAATCCCGAGCGCTCCCTGTCCCGTCACCCCCTTTTCCAGGTGATGCTCGCCTTCCAGAACACCGGCGAGGCGACCCTCGACCTGGCGGGTCTGCGTGCGGCTCCCGAAGCCCTCTCCTTCGACGCGGCGAAGTTCGATCTGTCGTTCACGTTGGCGGAGTCGGTGGAGGGTCTGGTGGGCTCGGTGGAGTTCGCGGTGGATCTGTTCGATCGGGTGTCGGTGGAGCGGTTGGCCGGGCGTTTGGTGGGTGTGCTGGAGGCGGTGGCCGCGGATCCGGGGGTGCGGGTCGGTGCGGTGGATGTGCTGGGTGCGGTGGAGCGGGACCGGGTGCTGGGGGAGTGGGCGGGTTCCGGGCGTGTGGTGGAGGCGGTGTCGTTCCACGGGTTGTTCGAGGCGGTGGTGGACCGGTCGCCGGACGTGCTTGCGGTGGTGGGTGAGGGGTTCGGTTGGTCGTACGGGGAGGTGGAGGAGCGGGCGAACCGTTTGGCGTGGTGGTTGATGGGCCAAGGGGTTGGGCCGGAGTCGGTGGTGGCGTTGGTGTTGCCGCGGTCGGCGGAGATGGTGGTGGCGCAGTTGGCGGTGTTGAAGGCGGGGGCGGCGTATCTGCCGGTGGATCCGGAGTATCCGGATGAGCGGATCGCGTACATGGTGCAGGATGCGGACCCTGCGCTTGTGTTGCGTGAACTGCCTGTTTTGGGCGATGAGTTGGACGGTTCGCGTCCGGGTGTGGTGGTTGCTCCGGAGAGTGCGGCGTATGTGATCTACACGTCGGGTTCGACGGGCCGGCCGAAGGGTGTGGTGGTCTCCCACGCGGGTCTGGGGAGCTTCGCGCTGGCGGAGGTGGAGCGGTTCGCCGTCGACAGTCGCAGCCGTGTGCTGCAGTTCGCTTCGCCGAGTTTCGATGCTTCGGTGTTGGAGCTGGTGATGGTGTTCGCGGCGGGTGCTGCGTTGGTGGTGGGTCCGGCTGGTCCGTTGGCGGGTGAGGTGCTGGCGGAGGTTCTGGAGTCGCTGGAGGTCTCGCATGCGTTGATTCCGCCGGCGGCTTTGGCGAGTGTTCCGGCGGGTGAGTACCCGTTCCTGCGGTCCTTGGTGGTCGGTGGGGACGCGGCGTCGGCGGAGCTGGTGGACCGGTGGGCTCCCGGCCGCCGGCTGGTCAACGCCTATGGTCCGACGGAGTCGACGGTCATGGCGACCACGTCAGCACCCCTGGTTGCGGGTTCGGGGGTGCCGGTGATCGGCACCGCCGTGCCGAACACGCGGGTGCGGGTGCTGGATGCTGGGCTTCGGCCGGTACCGGTCGGTGTGGCAGGTGAGCTTTACGTGTCGGGTGCGGGTCTGGCGCGGGGGTATCTGGGGCGTCCGGGTCTGACCGCTGAACGCTTCGTGGCGGACCCGTTCAGCGGTGCCGGTGGGCGGATGTATCGCACGGGTGATGTGGTGCGGTGGACGTCTGATGGTGAGTTGGCGTTCCTGGGGCGTGCGGACGACCAGGTCAAGGTGCGGGGCTTCCGTATCGAGCTGGGTGAGGTCGAAACGGCCGTTGGCGCGCACCCTCACGTGGGTCAGGTCGCGGTGGTGGTGCGGGAGGACCGCCCGGGCGTGAAGCGCCTGGTCGCCTACATCGTCCCCGCCGACGCCGATACCGACGTGGATGCGGTCCGGGCGGACGTCGCCGGCCGCCTCCCGGACTACATGGTGCCCTCGGCCTTCGTCGTCCTGGACGCGCTGCCGTTGACGGTCAACGGCAAGCTCGACCGGAAAGCCCTCCCCGCACCCGAGACCGAGGCGCCCTCCGGCGGCCGCGGGCCCCGCTCCGTACAGGAGGAGATCCTGTGCGGCCTCTTCGCCGAAGTGCTGGGGGTCGAGCGGGTCGGCATCGATGACAGTTTCTTCGAGCTGGGCGGCGACAGCATCACCTCCATCCAGCTCGTGAGCCGGATCCGCAGCGTGCTCGGCGTCAAGCTCAGCAACCGCGGCATCTTCGAGACACCGACGGTTGCCCGCCTGACGGACGCACTCGCCTCCGACTCCGATGGTGACGGCTTCGAAGTGATGCTGCCGCTGCGCACCGGAGGCACCCGGCACCCGCTCTTCTGCCTGCACGGTGCGGGCGGGCTTTCCTGGCCCTACTCGTCGCTGCTCCGGGCCGTCCCAGCGACCGTCCCGATCTACGGGCTCCAGGCCCGCGGGCTGGACGGCGAGGAGGCCATCGCGACCGGTGTGGCGGAGATGGCGGCGGACTACGTGGCACAGATCCGCGCGGTCCAGCCGTCGGGGCCGTACCACCTCGTCGGCTGGTCCTTCGGCGGTCTGGTGGCACACGAGGTCGCCACCCTCCTCGTCGAGGCGGGGGAGAAGGTCGCCCTGCTCGCCAACCTCGACCAGACCCCGTACGACGCGTCCTGGGAGGACGAGGACTACACCCTCCCCACCGAGCGGGACGTCCTGGAGACCCTCCTCGACTTCGTCGGGCACGACCTCGCCGACCTGCCGGAAGGGCCGCTCGACCACGCATGGGTGATGGAGACCATCCGGGGCAGGGACAGCGCGCTCGGCAGCCTGGAGGAACGCCACATCACCGCCTTCATGCAGGTCGGCATCAACAACCACCGGCTCAGCGCCGATTACCGGCCGCGGAGCTTCGACGGCGACCTGCTGATGTTCGTGTCCACGGTCGGCACCGACGACCCGGCGGGCAAGGCGGCTACCTCGGCCGACTGCTGGCGCCCGTACGTGACGGGCGAGGTCCGGACCCATCTGATCGACGCGCACCACGGAAACCTGCTGCAACCGGAGCCCGCCGCGGAGATCGGCCGGGTCCTTCACCAGAGGCTCGTCGAACTCGGCTGACACGGCCGGGCGACGACGACATCACCGCAACGAAACGGAGTTGGCCGTCATGGAAACGGCGATAACAGCGGAAGGCCTCCGCAAGAGCTACGGCGACCACCATGCCCTGAAGGGCATCGACCTCACGGTCCCGGCCGGAACGGTCCTCGGGGTGCTGGGCCCCAACGGTGCGGGCAAGACCACGACCGTACGGATTCTGGCCACTCTGCTCCAGCCGGACGGGGGCCGCGCCACCGTGGCCGGGTACGACCTCGCCAAGCAGCCGCTGGAGGTCCGTCGCAACATCGGCCTGACAGGCCAGTACGCGGCCGTGGACGAGCGGCTCACCGGCCGGGAGAACATCGAGCTGATCGGGGTCCTGCTGCATCTCGGACGCCGGGCGGCCAAGGCGCGGGCGGCCGAGCTGCTGGAGCAGTTCGGACTGACCGACGCGGGCGACCG
This sequence comes from Streptomyces sp. NPDC058375, assembly GCF_042723425.1. Taxonomy (NCBI): domain Bacteria; kingdom Bacillati; phylum Actinomycetota; class Actinomycetes; order Kitasatosporales; family Streptomycetaceae; genus Streptomyces; species Streptomyces sp. NPDC058375. The sequence goes on from NZ_JBHXJG010000158.1 coordinate 15,815, forward strand.
GATGGCGAAGACGTACTCCGGCGGTATGCGGCGCCGGCTCGACCTCGCCGCCAGCCTCGTCGCCAGGCCGCCGGTCCTCTTCCTCGACGAGCCGACGACCGGGCTCGACCTCACGAGCCGCCTCGCCCTGTGGGACACGATCCGGGACCAGGTGAGGAACGGCACCACCGTGCTGCTCACCACCCAGTATCTGGAGGAGGCGGACCAGCTCGCCGACCGGCTCGCCGTCATCGACAAGGGCACGGTCATCGCCGACGGCACCCCGGACGAGCTCAAGCGGAAGGTCGGCGGGGAGCGCCTGGAGGTGACGGTGGCCGACCCCGCCGATCTGGCTGCGACCGCCCGCGCCCTGGCCGCCGTGTCGACCGTCGATCCGGTCGTCGACCAGGAGACCCGCAGCGTGTCCGTACCGCTCACGGGAGGGGTCGCCGCCATCTCCGCGGCGGCGGCGGGCCTGGACGCGCTGGGCATCGAGCCGGAGGACTTCGCCGTACGGCGTTCCTCGCTCGACGACGTGTTCCTCGCGCTGACCGGGCAGACGGGCCCGTCCGACGCGCAACCGGAAGCCGACACCGTCAACCAGCAGAAGACCGGGCCGCAGAAGACCGGGCCGCAGAAGTCCGTGCAGACGAAGGAGAAGGAACCGGCATGACCGAGGCAATCAGCGACTCCCTGGCCCTCGCGGGCCGCCAGATGCGGCACATCCGGCGCATGCCGGAACAACTGCTCGGCATCACGGTCATGCCGATCGCGTTCGTCGTGGTCTTCGGCTACCTCTTCGGCAGTGCGATGCAGGTGCCCGGCGAGGGCGGCTACAAGGAATACATCATGGCGGGCATCTTCGCCCAGGTGATGCTCGCCAACATCACCACCACCGCCGTCGGTGTGGTGAACGACCTCAACAACGGTCTGGTGGACCGCTTCCGCGCGCTGCCCATCGCCCGTTCCTCGGTGCTCATCGGCCGTACCGGAGCCGACGCCGTACTGGTCACCTGGACCTGCGCCATGATGGCTCTGGTCGGATATCTGATCGGCTGGCGCGCCCACAACGGCGTACTCCAGACCCTCGCCGGTTTCGGCCTGCTCCTTCTGATGGGCTTCGCGATGTCGTGGCTGGGCGCCCTGATCGGGCTGACCCTGCGCAACGTCGAGACGGTGAGCGCCCTCTCCGGGGTCATCATGATGCCGCTCGCCTTCCTCTCCAACGCGTTCGTGCCGCTGGACGGCCTGCCCGGCTGGCTGCGCACGATCGCCGAGTGGAACCCGGTCAGTGCGGTGGTCTCGGCCAGCCGTCAGCTCTTCGGCAACGAACAGGGCGCCACCTCGGGTGCTCTGCCCGCCGAGCACCCGATCGCCGCATCGCTGATCGTGCTGGTGGTGCTGCTCGCGGTCGTGGTGCCGCTCGCGGGACGCGCGTACGAGAAGGCGGCCGCCCAGCGCTGAGCCCGCGACGACGGCACTTCCCGTACGGCCGTGGGCCGGACCCCTCCTCAGGGGTC